>CAMJRV010000007.1 GCA_946408315.1 uncultured Bacillota bacterium
AAATAACTGTTTAAAAATAACTTTTTGTATGAGTCAAGGCTCTTTTCTTCAGAAAAGCCTGAACTGCCGAGTTGGTCAGAAGTCCTAAAAGAATTACTGCAATCATGATGGTGGTCAGGGCGTTTACCTCCGGAGACAATCCCGTTTTTACGAGAGACAGGATTTTGACCGGCAGGGTGGTCGAATAGGGCCCAGACACGAAGTTGCTGATGATTACATCGTCAATAGACAATGTGAACGACATGAACGCGCCCGATACGATTCCCGGAGCCAGCATGGGAAGTGTGATCCGAAAGAAAGTCACCAGGCGGTTGGCGCCCAGGTCCATGGAAGCCTCTTCCACGGACAGATCCATTCCGGCCAGTCTCCCCCGCATGATGATAATTACAAAAGGCACGCAGAAGGTCACATGGGCCAGGATGATCGCCGTAAATCCCAGGGGAAGGCGGATGATCTCAAAGAGCATCAGCAGCGAAAGACCCAGGACGATCTCAGGTATTACGATGGGAATGTAGAGGGAATTGTTCACCAGTTTCTTTACCCGGAATTCAAAGCGGATCAGCCCCACCGCTCCGACGGTGCCGATGATGACGGAGATGACCGTCGCCGCAAGGGCGATATAAAGGGAATTCCAAAGGTAATCGACGATGGAGGAGTTTGTGAACAGCTTCTCATACCACCGCAGGGTAAAGCCCTTCCAGTAATAATTGGTCTTCTGGTCGTTGAACGAAAAGACGACCATGACGGCAATCGGGGCGTAGATGAAGGCGTAGATAAGAATCGCGTAGAAGTTGCCGAGCTTTCTGCCGAAGGACCGTTTGAGCGCTCTCTTTCTGCTGGCCATCTAAAACACCTCCATATCGTCCAGCCTGGCGATTCTCGTGTAGAGCCACAGCATCACCAGGGTGATTAATACAAGCAGGATGGAAAGGGAGGCGCCGAAGGGCCAGTTCTTTGTCACGAGGAACTGGTTGCGGATCAGGCTCCCGATGAGCATTACCTTGCCTCCGCCCAGGGCTTCCGGCACATAATACATGCCCAGAGACGGAATAAATACGAGAATGATGCTCGCCACGATCCCCGGGAACGTGAGCGGTATCGTAATGCGGCAGAAGGTAACGGCCGGTTTCGCCCCCAGATCGCTGGAGGCTTCCAGATACGCCTTATCCAGCTTTTCTATGGAAGCGTAGAGGGGAAGGATCGCAAAGGGCAGCATGGAAATCAACAGCCCTACTACGACGATCCCGTCGGAATAGAGGATATCCAGAGGTTTTGCAATGATGCCGATGTTCATGAGGAAGTTGCTCAAAAATCCGTTGGGCTGGCCGATCAGGTTAATGCTGTAAAGGCGTACCAGCGTGTTGGTCCAGAACGGGATCATGACCAGCATGAGCAGCTTTGCCGCCACCTTGGACGGCTTTCGCGCGATATAATAGGCAAGGGGATATCCGATTAAAATGCAGATCGCCGTCGTTAAAAACGCGAGCTTCATGGATTTCCAGATTACCTTTAAATAGACCGGCTGCAGGATTTCCAGATAATTGGCGACGGTGAAATCGTACTCGATTCCGCCGAAGGCGTCCCGCTTCATGAAACTGATGACGATGACATAGACCAGCGGCAGAAGGACAAACACCATCATCCAGAAGGTGACCGGCCCGGCCATGGTAAGGGCGGGAAGCGTATTCCTCTTCAGATTTCGTCTTTTCTCCAAGGATAAGACTTCCGCGTTCACTTCGTTTCGGTTCATCGTATCCCTCCTCATTTACGATCGCAGATGGCGACGGCGTCATCCAGATCCCAGTACAGGAAGACCCGATCCCCCTCTTTGACGTCCTTATCCGGCTTTACTCTGTTGACCTTGACTTCGTAGCCGTTGTCCATGACGATCAGCGTTCTGTACTGGGAGCCGACGAAAATCATATTCTTGATGATCCCCGAAAGGGTGAACCCATCCACAGGCGTTTTGGAATATTTCATGACCTCGGGCCGCACGCAGACCGTCAGCTCTTCTCCCGGTTCGACGGGACAGCATTCAATCATCATTTCCCCTGCGTCTCCGGCCACCCTTGCGGTTTCATCCGAAATCACTTCCAGCGTTCCGTCAAACAGGTTGGATTCTCCGATGAAGTCCGCCACAAATTTCGTCTTGGGGAACTTGTATACCTGGTCCGGCGTATCGAGCTGTTCCAGGACTCCGCCGTTCAAAACCGCGATCCGGTCGCTCATTGTCATGGCCTCTTCCTGATCGTGGGTGACGTAGACAAACGTGATATTCAGCTTTTTCTGAAGGCGCTTCAGCTCGATCTGCATCTGCTTTCTCAACTTCAGGTCCAACGCCCCCAACGGTTCGTCGAGGAGCAGGACCTTCGGCCTGTTGATCAGCGCTCTGGCGATGGCGACACGCTGCTTCTGTCCGCCCGACATCATATCCGGCTTTCTTCCCTCAAAGCCCATGAGCTGAACGAGCTCCAGCATCTCTTTCACCCGTTCCCTGATTTCACTCTTCGGAACCTTCTTCACCGAAAGGCCGTAAGCGATGTTGTCAAAGACCGTCATGTGCGGAAACAGGGCATAGCTCTGAAATACGGTGTTTACGTCTCTTTCAAAGGCTTCCTTGTCCTCTACCCGTTCTCCTTGGACCTTGATCATTCCGCTTGTGGAATCCTCAAACCCGGCGATCATCCTCAGGATCGTGGTCTTCCCGCAGCCCGAAGGCCCGAGCAGGGTAAGGAATTCACCCTGCCGCACGTTCAGATTGAATTTTCGAATGACATGGTTTGATCCAAAGAATTTATCCACGTCTACCAGTGATACGATATATTCAGCGTGTCCGTCCATCTTTGCGTCCTCCAGGCGTTCTTTAATATTCAAACTGTCTGTAATAACGTCTGAATTTCAGGCTGTGGCCCGTATTCAGTTCGTAGTGCGCCGCAAGCCGTTCCGTGATGAGTGCTGTCAGGATCATCGGAGAGCAGATGACGCGGAAATCGTCGTCGATTCCGGAAAGCTTGAAATCCTTCGTATCGATCACCACAAGCTTGTCGGTGACCGTCTTGCAGAACCGCTCGACGCGCTCGTCCAGCGCCCGGTATTCGTCCTCTCCCTTGAAAAGGAAGACGGGAACGTCCTTTTCCACCAGCTCAAGAGTCCCATGGAAGAAGTCAGCCGAAGAGACCGCCTTCGTCCTGACCCACTGCATCTCTTCCAGAATGCACATGGTGAAGAGATACGTCTCTCCCCAAAGAGTTCCCGACCCCACGAAGATGCTGTACGGCTCTTTGGCGTAATTTCTTGCGATTTCCGCCGCTCTCGGTTCAAATTCCTCTCTGATTCGCAGCAGGTTCGTATGTAAGTTTGCCATCTGATCCGCAAACTTTACATAGTCGGGGAATTCTCCCCTGTTGTAAAGGAGTCTCAGACCGAGCATATAGAACATCATGTAGGAATCTTCGCAGTCCCCGCACGGATTTGCGATCAGGTAATCCAGCTGCTTGCCGAGCTGAGTTTCCGCACTTTTGGAGAATCCCGCGACCTCAATTCCCATTTCCTTGCACATCTGCACCGCTTCCAGAATCTCCTTGGTATCCCCGGAGGCGGAGGCCGTGATCACGAGAGAATCCTTTGTCAGATATCTCTTATCCTTCTTCACGCAGAGCTCCGCCGCATTTTCCAGATAGATGGGGAAGTCGGTATAGTGACGCATCACATGGATGACCGGCGACCATTCCGCCCAGGTTCCCCCGATTCCGATTACGATAATATTCTGAAAGCCTCTCTCGGTCAGCTTATCGGCCAGCGCTTCAATTTCAGCCCGCTTACCGTAGGCCGTCTTACCGTCAGCCAGATATTTTTCTACATCAAAGTTTCTCATAAACTGCTCTCCTTATCTACACAAATATTAGTATCTTGGCGTGTTAACAAACCACTTTATTGTTTTAGCATACCAACTTTTCATGTAATTTCAATCCGATTTCGGCAATTTTATTGCAACCAATTCCAGATCATTTTTATACCAGTTTTTTTATTTTCCGCTTTTACGTCCAGCATTTACTGAAAAACAGCCCATCGTGAGTTTAGACCAGATGGAAAATTTTTTAGACCAGATGATGAAAAAAATAAGGGGTTGTTGCACGAGTCTTCGTGCGACAACCCCTTTAGGAGGAGACTAATTATGATTATAGCAGAGGGCTGGATATTTACAGCGTCACACCTGTCTTAAAGACAGCCACATCTCGGTATCCGTTCCGCTCTGCTTTCGTTGCCTTACCCGATGCGATTTCGGCTACAAAATCCGTCAACGCTTCCGTTAAGGCTCCCTTTTCCTTCCCTTCCAAAAGCTCGCCTGCATTGAAGTCGATCCAATCCAGCTTGGTTTTGGCAAGGGTGTTGTTGGTCGCGATCTTCACCGTAGGCACAGGGCATCCGAAAGGAGTTCCCCGGCCCGTGGTAAACAGGACCATATGCGCTCCCGCTGCTGCGAGTGCGGTGGATGCAACCAGATCGTTTCCCGGAGAAGAGAGAATCGTCAATCCTTTCTCTCTCACCTCTCCCCCATAGGCCAAAACATCGCGGACATTGGCGCTGCCGCCCTTTTGGATACACCCCAGAGATTTGTCCTCTAAGGTCGTGATCCCGCCCGACTTGTTGCCCGGGGAAGGATTCTCATAGACCACCTGATCGTGTTTTAAGTAATATTCCTTGTATTCATTGATCAGAGAAACCAGCTTTTCAAAGGTTTCCCTGTTTTCACACCGATTCATCAGAAGCGTCTCCGCCCCGAACATTTCCGGCACCTCTGTCAAGACCGCAGAGCCTCCCTGAGCGATCAGATGATCGGAAAACCACCCGACCAGGGGATTTGCTGTAATTCCGGACAAGCCGTCGGAACCTCCGCACTTCAACCCGATGATCAAGTCGGACAGAGGGCGTTCCGTTCGTTTGAACTGACCGACATAGGCCGCCAGCTTTTCAAGCAGCACCTTTCCTTCTGCGATCTCATCCGATACGCTCTGGCACTCCATAAAGGCGACCCGGTTGGGGTCCCAGTCTCCCAGGGTTTCCTTGATCTGGTCGATCCCGCAATTCTCGCAGCCCAGTCCTACGACCAGAACCGCCCCGGCATTGGGATGGCGGATCAGTCCTGCCAGGATCTTCTTCGTGTTCTCCTGGTCCTCTCCCATCTGGGAGCAGCCATAGGGGTGCTCAAAGGAATAGCAGCCATCGACTGCATCCCCCAGGGTATCCTTCATCTCGGAAGCCAGCCTTCTGGCGACGGAATTCACACAGCCTACCGTGGGGATAATCCATATCTCGTTTCGGATTCCGATCTTTCCATCCGGGCGCACATAGCCGGGAAACGTCTTCTGCCGCTCCGGTCCTTCGGGCTTCTGCCCTGTATGCGTTTCCGGGCGGTATTCATATTCCAGCACGCCCCCCAGCTTGGTCTTCACGTTGTGGGCGTGGACCCACACGCCTTCTTCGGCGGTCGTTTCGATCACACCGATGGCATATCCATATTTGACGACGTCGCTGCCAGATTCAATCCGGGCGATGGTAAACTTGTGCCCCTGGGGGATTTCCTCCGGCAGGGTGATCTCCTTACCGGAGACACTTACCGTTTCGCCCTGATGGAGCGGCTCCAGCGCTACCGCCACGTTATCTCTTTCATTGATTCTTAAAGCTTTCATCGAGCACCTTTTTCATTCCCTTTTCCAGGATTTCATCCAGCAAGGAGGCAACGGTCTTTGCAAAGCCGGGATAGGCCGTTAGGTCCTCTCCAAAGAAGCCGCCCGCTCCCGCAAACTGTTCCACCAGTTCCCCGGTAGAAAGCCGCCCGTAATTGGCTGCGAAAAACTGAAGAACTTCGATGGAATCCTTAATCGCATATTCCTCGCTTCCCCTGCGTCCTACCAGGTGATCTTCTCTCAGGTCTGTGCTGCAATAGAAGGCCATCAGTGCGGCAAAAGAAAAGACGATCCGGGACGGAAGCCTGTCATATTTTTTATAGTAATCCGTCATGGTGGGCAATACTCTTGCCTTCCATTTGGAGACGGAGTTTAAGCAGATATCCAGGAGCCGATGATCGATAAAGGGGTTGTGAAACCGCTCCAATACCGAGTTTGCAAAGGACTCCAATTCACTTTGGGGCAAGGTCAGGGTCGGGATGATCTCTTCAAAGATGGTCTGACGGATAAATTCGGAGAGTACCGAATCCTCCATGCAGTCTCTGACGATATCCTTGCCGTACAGATAGGCCGCTGTCACCATCGAAGTGTGGGCGCCGTTGAGGATTCTCACCTTCCTGCGCTTGTACGGGGTCTGATCGTCGGTGAAGATCACCGGCAGTCCCGCCGCTTCAAAGGGCAGCTCCTCTTTCAGGGACTGCGGTCCTTCGATGACCCAGAGCCCAAAGAGTTCCGCGGTATCCAAAAGGGTATCTTCATATCCGTTTTCCCGGTTCATTTCTTCCGCTTCTTCTCTGGGGTAGCCGGTTACGATCCGGTCCACGAGAGTGTTGCAGAAGATATTTTCTTCCTCGATCCAGCGGATGAATTCGGGGGCCATTCCCCACTGCTCTGCGTGTTTCAGGACACATTTTTCCAGCTCTGTCCCGTTATCGTCGATGAGCTCACAGGACAGGATGACATAGCCCTTTGCACTGGGAAAGGCGGTATATCTTTCATAGAGCAGGCGGGTGAGCTTTGCAGGAAAGCTTTTCTGGGGCCGGTCTGAAAACCCGCAGCTCTCATCGAATACGATCCCAGCTTCAGTGGTATTGGATACGATAAACCGCATGTCGGGATTGTGGGCCGTCGCAAGCAGGGCGTCAAAATCCTCATAGGGATTGATCGCTCTGCCGATGCTGCTGATCAGCCTTCTTTCGTTTTTCCGGCCGCTGTTTTCAAAGCCCCGCAGATAGAGCTGATACAGCCCCTGCTGCTCGTTGATGGAGCCGGCCAGTCCTGCGGCGATGGGTTGGACCGCCGCTACTTTTCCGCAGAAATTCTGACGTTCATTCAACAGGTCGAAGAAGTAGTCCACAAAGCCCCGCAGAAAATTTCCTTCTCCAAACTGAAGGACCCGCTCCGGGGCTTCCTTCAGGACATAATCGGTGCTTCCCGTCTCTTTCAGCGTTTCATAGTTTAATCTCTTCATGATTAATAATATCCCTCCTGTGTCAATTGGGCCAAGGGCAGCGTTTTGCTCCATTCACTCTCTGCCAGAGTAGAAGAGATACGCTTCGAGGCCGCGTTGGCATCGCGGATGATCTGCTGCTCGTCCCCTGAAAGCAATTCATGATTCTCTACCACGATGTTGCCGTCAATGATTACGGTTTTGACTTCCGTTCCACGGGCCGAATAAACCAGGTTGGGGATTAGGTTGCGAATCGGTCCGTCCGTTACCGGCGACATCTGAGGCTGATCCAGATCTACGAGAATGATGTCCGCCAGTTTTCCTGCGCGAAGGGACCCGATTTTGTCCTCCATGCGCAGAGCCCGGGCCGCCTCGATCGTCGCCAGGCGCAGTACCTGCCATGCCGGGAAGATGGTGGGGTCCTGATTTTTAAACTTATGCAGCAACGCCGTCATCTTCATTTCGTTGAACATAATGTTACAGTTATTGCCCGGAGCCTGATCCGTGCCGAGGGCCGCACAGCCGCCAGCCGCCAGGAACTCCTGTCCCTTGGGCAGTTCGCCGTCGATAATGCACAGGCTGTTGGAACACAGGGCAAAGGCTGCGCCTGACTTCGCTACCAGCTCGACCTCCTCCTGAGTCGCATACGTCATATGCGCGACCATCAGACGATCATTGAGATAGCCCAGCTTTTCCAGATACGCCGTCGGGCGCATGCCGGTGCGCATCATCACCTGATTGTTTTCCTTCGGGCTCTGGGAAAGATGCGTAAAGAAGTTGACTCCGTACTTGTCCCCGAGAGCTTTGATTTCCCTGAGCAGCTCCTCAGAACACATATCCGAAGCATGAGGGGCAAAACGACACTGAATCCTCCCGTTCTGACTTTCGTGATACTGTTCTACAAGCTGGATATTGTCAAGGAGCTTTGCCTGCCCAATAGCAGGGTCCAAAGGATATGGGACGCTCGGGTCGATCCTGGAGGTGTCGGGGGGAAGCTGATTGATCATCCCGCTGACCACCGCCCGGGTCTTGAGGTCCACATGGTTCTTGACGATCTCAAGCATCGGCGTGTAAATATCGCCGAAGGTGGTGGTCCCGGTCTTCAAGGACTCCACAATATTGAGCTTGGAGCCCAGCTTGATCTCCTCGGGCGTCGCCAGGCTCAAGAGAGGCAGAACACCTTTGAACATCCAGTCCTTGTCGGGCAAATCCTGCGCGCATCCGCGCACAATCGTATCGCCGGTGTGCCGGTGCACATCGATCAAGCCCGGCATGACCGCCGTATCGGCGGCGTCGATATAGCGGTGGGCCGTATAGTTTTGCATCACTTCGGAAGTAGGGCCGACAACGACGATCTTGTTGTCCTTCACCCCTACGGCACCATCGTTTATCACACCGGTACCCGGTCCTTCCATCGTGATGACATATCCTCCGCGAATCAAAATATCAAGCGTCACAGCTTCCTCCTTCTCCAAAGCCAAGATAGGCTTCCTGGATATATGGGTTATTCAGCAGTTCCTGACTCGGCCCTTCCATCTGAATTTTGCCGGTCTTCATGATATAACCCCTGTGTGCGGTTTCCAGCGCCAACTGCGCGTTCTGCTCGACGATAATCATGGTCGTTCCGTGGGCTTCGTTGATCCGCTTAAATTTTTCAAACATTTCATCTATAATGATCGGAGCCAGACCCAGGGAAGGCTCATCCAGCATCAAAAGCTTGGGCTGCGCCATCATGGCTCTGCCCACCGCCAGCATCTGCTGTTCTCCGCCGGATAACGTTCCGCCGGGCTGTTTTTCACGTTCCTTCAAACGGGGGAAAAGATCGAAGACCTCCTCCAGCCGCTCGTTGATTACCGATCTATTTTTGACTGCATACGCGCCGACCATCAGGTTTTCCTTCACGGACAGGTTAACAAAAATCTTTCGCCCTTCGGGAACAAGGCTGATGCCCTGCTCAATGAACTGATACGTCCTGGTCGGCAGAGGCTTGCCCATAAAGCTGATCACGCCGGAACGATATTCCTTATTGCCGGCCAGGGTTTTCAGCAAAGAGGATTTACCTGCGCCGTTGGCCCCGATCATTGCCACGATCTCGCCCTGAAATACTTCAAAGGAAACTCCGTGAATGGCCTGAATGCCGCCATAAAACACTTCAAGGTTTTCTACCTTGACCATAGAGGTTTGCTTACTCTCCATACGTCTTACGCCTTTCTCCCAAATATGCCTTGATTACGTCCGGATTGCACTGCACTTCCTTTGGCGTACCGTAAGCCAAAAGCGATCCCAGATTGAGCACGTTAATCGTCTGGCAAAGCTGCATGACGACCTCCAGGTGATGCTCGATGAGTACAATGGTGAGATCCGTATTATTGCTGTGCAGTTCTTTCAGAAAAGTTACCATTTCCAGTCCTTCCTGAGTGTTCATTCCGGCCGCAGGCTCATCCAAAAACAGCAGTTTCGGATTGCCGGCCATCGCCCGGGCGATTTCCAGCTTACGCTGTAAGCCATAGGGCAGCGCTCCTGCTTCATGATCCTTATATTCTAAGATTCCAACCCTGTCCAGATATTCAAGGCTCAGTCTCTTGATTTCCTTGTCTCGCCTGACGACATGGGGCAGACGCAGCATGGCGGAAAACGCGTTATAGGATGGGTAGCTTTCCAGGCCGATGGCGACGTTCTCAGCCGCTGTCATCTTGGGATAGATACGGATGTTCTGGAACGTCCGCGCGATGCCCATATGAGCGATCTTATCCGGACGCATCCCGTTCAGTTTGGTTCCTTCAAAATAGATTTCTCCCTGGGTGGGCTGTGCCGCTCCGGTTACCGCGTTGAACACGGTGGTTTTTCCGGCGCCGTTGGGGCCGATCAGGCCGCGGAATTCTCCTTTTTCAATCTGTAAGGATACATTCTGTACTGCTTTTACGCCGCCAAAATGAACAGATAAATTTTTCAATTCCAGTTGTGCCATTCCTTATCCCCTCCCCGAATCCGTTGATCTTACGGTTCTTGACCGTATAAATCTTACAAGCTGTACGATCGGTTGATGTATTTCCTTGTGGGCCAGCAGACCTTCCGGACGCATTCGCATGATGAGCACCATGACAAGACCGTAAATTGCAAGTCTCCAGTTGGACAGAAAGCGCAGCACTTCGGGCAGGAAGGTCAGGATCGCCGTACCCATCGCCGGGCCGGTGACCGAGCTTACACCTCCAAGAACTACGGAAGTCAGCAGGTTGTTGGATATGGTCGCGTTAAATACGTTCGGCACCATGTAGGTATAGTAGTGGGCCATCATCCCGCCGCCTATGCCGCAGAAAAACGCACTGTACATCAGACATTTTATCTTCTCCCGGAAGATATTGATGCCGATCAGTTCAGACGCATCCTGATGGTCGCGGATGGCAAGGGCGAGTTTGCCGTGCTGGGAACGCGCATAATTGAGCGTCAGCACGATTGAGACAAAAGCCAGTGCCAGGGCCCATCCCAAATTCATATAAGCAGGAATTCCCGACATTCCTCTGGCGCCGCCAAAGTATGGGTGTGAAATGTTGCTCATTATGATACGAACGGCTTCTCCGAAGCCCAACGTCGCAATGGCAAAGCAGTCTGCGCTCATCTTACCGCGCAAGGTCGGAACCCCTATAATTAAGCTCGAAAGAGCGGCTATGGCTCCGCCGATCAACAATGCTATGATAAAAGGAAAACTATAATATTTTGTTAAAATTGCCGCTGCATAGGCGCCGATACACATAAAGCTGGCATGTCCCATGGAAAAAAGCCCGATATAGCCTGTCAGAATTACTAACCCACAGATACATACGATGTTTATACTTGCGCTGATGGCAATGCCCTCCAAGTATCCCATATATTATCACCTCTTAAAGCTTGTCTTGCATGCCCTTGCCGAGAATTCCCCTAGGCATGAAGATCAATACAATTACCAGCAATGCATAGGCTATCAAGTCCCGATAGGTCGAGGAACCGTACGCTGCGATCATAGTTTCTAGGAAACCCAGCAGCAGTCCGGAAATCACCGCACCTGCCAAGCTTCCGAGGCCGCCTATCGTAGATGCGACGAAGCCTTTGCTTGCAATCGCTCCCATGTTTGGGAACACAGAATACTTCATGCCGTAGAAGCAGCCCGCCAATCCGGCTGCTGCGCCGGACAGCAAGAATACGATCATTGCCACGAAGTTGACGTTGATTCCCATCAGACCCGCCGTGTCTGTATCAAGGGAGCTTGCCCGAATCCCCAGGCCGGTACGTGTCTTGTAAAGGAACAGCCACAGGGCCGCCAGCATGACAAGGGACAGTACCGCCGCAAGGATATCAGAACGCGGCACCGCAATGGTGTTGAGCTGGATCGTTGCACGTGCCCAGTCGGAAGGGAAAGGATGTACGCCGCCGCCGAAGATCTGGATAGCTGCGTTGGGAATAAAGGTGTTGATACCAAGCCCTGCGATCATCAAGTATAATTTCAGAGTTTTCTTCTTACGCATGGGACGGTATACCGTCAGTTCCATGAGGAAGGAAATGAGACCCGCGACTACCATCGCCAAAAGAATGGAGGGAAGCAGCGGAAGATGTAATAACGGTATCGCATAAAACGCGGAAAACGTACCCAGCATCATAACAGGGCCGAAACCGAAATTGGAAAAGTTAAATACACTGAATACAAGCGCATAACCCACCGCGAGCAGCGCGTAAACGCTGCCGATCGAAATACCGGTTACTAATTGCTGTAAAAACATGTCCATAAGTAGTTTTTCTTGCCTCCTTAAAACCGGATGCCGCCGTTTTTCATAACGCGGTCGGCTGCCAGGCATCAATTGTGCGGTCGGCTGCCGATCATACAAAAGATATGACGGCAGCCATCCGCTGTTGCATTACGTTTTATTTTGCGGGAGCAGCATATTCTCCCAAGCTTACAAATTGACCGTTTTTTACGGTTACGACATTATACTGGAAGCCCAGCAGATTGTGCTGTTCATCATATCCCCGAACCGGACAGGTGATCAGATCGATCTCTTTCGCCTCTTCCAAAGCCTTGCGCATCGCTTCGGGATCGGTGGACCCGGCGGTATTGATCGCATATTCTACGAGCTTCGCTTCATTGAAGGAAACCAAACCGTCTACATGTAACGCCATTCCGCTTGCGCCGTGATTGTCATAGTACTGCTTCGTGATTTCGGTAAAGCGCGGGCTGCTCATATCGGCTGTCGTATTGAAGACGCAGCCTTCCAGAGCGGGTCCCGCAAGCGCGAGCAGGTCTTTGTTGTCGGCGGTGGAGATAGTCAGAAGCTTTATCTTATCCGCATAGCCGAGCTCCTTGAGCTGGTTTGCAACGTAACCGATTTCCTTGTATCCCATAGCAGGCATGAAGATGTAATCAGGATTCTTTTCTGCCAGGCTGCGAAGCTGAGCACGGAATTCCTGATCGTCAATCTGATATGTAGCCTCGCCGACAAAGGTTCCACCAAGATCCTCCAGAGTGTTAACAAAGGTATCGCGCATATTTACGCAATCGATCTGAGTTGTTTCATAAAGAACTGCGATCTTGGGGTTGTTCAGCTCATGGTAGGCATAGTTTGCAATGTTGATGAGATAGTCGCTATTTTCAGGACCGGCACGGAACGTCCACGGGCGGGTCTTGCCGTTTTCATCCACGGTAACGATCGCGGAAGATCCGGATGGAATATGAAGGATTCCCTCCCGGTTGCAAATTTCAGCCACAGCGGTACTCTGTGTGGAGTTGGAAGGCCCGATGATGATGTCAACGCCCGCCTGAATGAGCTTGTTGGTAGCGTTTACCGCCTCAGAGAAGTCGCCGCCCAAGCCGGATACGTCGTAAGTACGGAAGTCGATCTGACGTCCGAGCCAGCCGCCGTCCATATTGACCTGTTTGAAGTAGTCGGTCAACAGATACTGCGGAACCAGACCGTACAGTGAATCGGGACCGGACGACCAGCCAAGGAATCCGATAACGATAGGATCTCCGTCTGTTTTAGCGCTGTCGCCATTTCCGGAGTCGGAGTTGTTTCCACATGCCGCAAAAGAGCATGCCATCAGGACTACTAATACGATTGCTAAGAATTTTTTCATTACCGTAGTTCTCCTTTTATCATTTTTATTTATTTTATTGAATTCTTGCGAATCCATATAAACAACGCTATTTCGCATTCTTATTCACGAATGAGCCGCTTCCTGCGCAGCCGATTATTTTACCTTCGCTGAAAATCATGTTCCCCCGCACCATCGTGCTTACAACTTTGCCCTTAAAGCGCATGTCCTGATACACGCCCTTTGCGGATTTTGTCTTGGAGAAGGATTTTGTCCCGTCGTATACCCACTCCGCGTTGGGGTCCACGAGGATGATGTCCGCATCCGAACCCGGCAGCAGACTACCTTTTTGAGGATAGATCTGGAACATACGGGCCGCATTGCCGGAAGTGAGGCTTGCCAGACGGCTCCAGCTGAGCCCCCGCTTGTGAACGCCCTCCGTAATCAGCGCCGACAGCACTGCGTCGTTGCAGCCGAAGCCGCAATATTCCTTCCAGAAGTCTCCCTCTTTTCCCTTTTCCTCATCGGTAAAGGGGCCGTGATCCGAGCCCATGACATCGATCGTTCCGTCAAAGACGTAATCCCACAGCCGGTCTACATTTTCTCTGTTCCGGAAGGGAGGCGTGCACTTTGCAAATGCCTTCTTCTCCCGCAATATGTTCCTATCAAAGATCAGATAATGAGGGCAGCTCTCCACGAAGATCTTCGCCCCTTCTGCCTTGATCCGCTTCAGGTATTCCGCGCCCTGGACGATGGTCGTATGGCAGACCATCAGTCTCGTGTCCTGCTGCCGGGCAAATAAGGCAGCCCTGTGAATGGCCTCATACTCGACCCACCAGGGACGGGCATCGTCTAACTTCGCTTCGTCCTCACATTTTTCAGCCGAGAAACGCTTGCATCCGAAGTCTGCTGCTTCCGCGTTTTCCGCATGGACTGCGATCAGTCCGTCAAAGCCGGCAACCTTTCGCATTCCATCGACGAGATGTCCATCCGTAATCTGGGGATACTCTTCCGTCGCAAAGGACATAAAGCCCTTATAGCCGACGCACCCGCAGTCGTTGAGTTCTTCCAGCTTGTCCATGTTCTTCGGCGTAATTCCGCCCCAGAGCAGGAAGTCAACGACCGAATTCTTGCTTGCCGTCTCAAGCTTCAGATCAAACCGCTCCTTGTCCAGCACCGCAACGCTCGGAAGAGGCATGTCGGCGACGGTTGTAATCCCTCCGGCCGCAGCAGCACAGGTGCCGTGGTACCAGTCCTCCCGGTAATCGTAAGGGCCGGGGTCCTGTAAATGCACATGGGTATCGATCATGCCCGGCATTACCATCATGCCGTCAGCCTCGATCACACGGCAGTTGGACTCCACTTCCACCGCACTCTGCATGGCGGTTATCCTACCGTTTTCAATGACCAGATCACCCTTGATGACTTCGTTTTCCAAAACGATATTTCCGTTTTTAATTATGGTCTTTTCTGTAGACATAATGATCGCCTCGTTTATCTTTTTGATTCTTCCCGCATTCGCGTTTTATTTTAACGTTCTCTTGTCAGTTTCATCAGATAGTGTCCGTCGTAGGTCGTCAGCGGCATCAGGAAAAGGTTGCCCTTCCCGTCTCCGCACATGCCGTGTGCACGAATCGGGGAATTGTAGAACCCAATCTGCCCGGCGATGTCCATGTTCATATCAAATATGGTCAGCCCGCCGCCACGCTCAGCCACATAGACGTACTCGTCATCGGCAAAGATTTCCGTCGGCTGGTACAGACCTTCGGTGACGCAGGCGATCAGCTCGCCCTCTTCGTCAAATACATTGACCTTGTTCCCTTCTCTGTCGCCAACCCAGATCCGGCTGAATTTATCCGCCCATACACAGTGGGGTACGATGAATTTGCCGGGCTCATCTCCGGGGCCTCCCCAGGTGCGAATCAGCTTTCCATCTGCAGAGAAGCGATGTACGGACGCATTTCCATATCCGTCGCTCACATAGATGCATCCGTTGGGAGCAACACACACGCCGGTAGGCCGGTTAAACGGAGGCGCGGCCCGCCTGATTGAGCGCGCTCCTTCGTAAAACATCCACGCGGCATTGTCTTTAAAAGGAATGTCCGTGGGGACCAGATATCCCTGACGCTGCAGCTTGCGCCACGCGTTGGCGTCAAAGCCGCTGTCGCTGGGCTTATTGAAGTTTCCAAGCTCGCTGATCAGCTCGCCGTCCTTTGTGAGCTCCCGCACCACATGACAGCCAGTGTCCGCACAAAGAATGGTATCCTGAGGCGTGATGCAGATTCCGTGGGTTTCTGTCAGCAGGCCCTTGCCGATCCCTTTCACATAATTGCCGTCCCGGTCCAGCGCCGCGATAGGCCATTCGAGATTTCTGGTGGTCAGGTACAGATTCCCTTCGCTGTCACAGCAGCCGCTGGGAAACATGACGTGATCAAAGCCTTCCGGAAAATTGCCGTAGTCTGGGTCCAGAGAAAACGTGAAGTCTCCTGCGGAAAATACGGATTTGGTAAACTTGTCTCTGTCTTTTCTTCCATGAATCACTTTCATAGTATCTACACTCCGATCTTATTGAAATTCTGCCAGCCCCTCGATGGCATATACACGGACGGGGCAGGAATCCAATCCCTTGATATACAAAGGTGCAAAGGATATGAAGAACGTATCTGCCCGCAATTCTTCCAGGTTTTTCAGCACTTCCAAAAAGGTGATGTTCTCCGCCATGCACACGTCATGGAACGGCTTGACATCTTCGTTGCAGTTCTCGATGGAAACCCCGTCTCCAAAGCCAACGCACTTCACCTTATGATCAACCATCCATTGGCCGGTTTCTCCGTTTACGAAAAGCCTCTTATCCTCCGGCGTGTTGGTCTTCTCGGTAAACGGCGTCAATTTATATTCGGAATCGAGGATGAGGATGTCCCCCGGCCGTACCCGATCTCCGCAAACCCGGTCCAAAACCTCCGCGGTGACATGGCTGTTGGGAGCAACATCTTCAATCGACACATACAGGGCGCGGCCCATGAACGCGGTCAGCGGCAGTGCGGAAGCATCCGGCCAGTTGTCGTCATGGTGGTAAGGGCATTCACAATGGGTCCCCAGATGGCTAGTAATATCCATGATCGTATGGAAATCCGGGATCGGCCCTCCGGTATTGAAGCGGAACAGGTGACACCGCCTCGTTTCTGTTGCAGGGTCAAGATATTTTGTAAGATCTACGACGCGCAGATCACCAAGTTGATATGTACTCACAGCGCAATTCTCCTATCGTAATAATATGTTATATCGTGTATGCGACCCGATTCTCCATTGCATGGATGAGAGAGACCAGCATCTCATGATATGGTACGGAAATTCCCAAATCCTTGGCGGCCTCTATTATCGAGCCGCTGATGGTATCCACTTCGGTACGGGCACCATTCTTAATATCTGCGTAGATGGAGGTATAGCCGCCTCTGGCGTTGTCCAGTGATTTTTTGATCCCCTCTATCACGGCTTCTTCTTTAAATTTGCTGAAGCCTGCGGCATTGGCAACGGTAATGGCCTCGCTCACCAGCTTTTCCATCAGACGGCAGGCATGGCGGTCGTCAAGAATGAAACCAAGAGGAACCTGCAGCACAGCCGTAAGCGCGCTGGCGGAGGTGTTGAGGAAAAGCTTGTCCCAGATCTGTTGCTTCACTTCGTCAGAGGAAGTACATTCCAATCCGCACTTCGTGAAGCTCTCCGCAATATGCGCAATTCTGTCGCTGCTGCCATCCAGCAGCCCGATGGCAGTCCGCCCCGCGCCGCCGTGATTGATATATCCATTGGAAAGGATGGAGCTATTATGCTGTGTAGAACCAATAATCACATGACCTTGATCGACAAACTGTAACAGCTTTATCTCGTGACCCACGCCATTTTGCAGCGACATGACATACGTTTCCGATCCGATCAGAGACTTGTTGGTCTCCAGCGCCTTTGCGGTAAACATCGCCTTCACAAATACGATGATCAGATCCATCCTGGGCAAACCCGCAGTATCGTTAACCGCATTGGGGCGAAAAACCGTTTCCTCGCCGGACTTTTCCCGGATGCGCACGCCGTTTTCTGCGATATGCCCTATCTTCGCTTCATCTACATCAACGAGCCATACATTATTTTCTTTTGAAAGATATCCCCCAAAAAGCGCGCCCATCGCACCGGAACCCAATACAGCAATATTCATCAGTACCCTCCACAAACTTCAATTTCTAGCAATCATTCATTTCATATTGAAATCGATTGCAGTCATAATAACACATATATTTTCTTGAATCAATATGGTTTTTGCTATTTTCCGATAATTTTCGATATGGTTTCGTCTTAAACATTCACCTATATGGCATAATTTTCCTATTTTCTTTCTGCGTTTTTTGATATCGATTTCATAAATATGCAAAGCACCTGTGTGAAGGCAATAGAAAAGGGAGCGCACGCCTGTCGCTCCCTTTCTATAACTTACTTGATACTCACATCATGTGGATTCCCGCTCCACAAGCTTCGAGTATATCATCATCTTCTTTACTACGCGCTTTCCCTGGATGACGTCTGCCAAATTTCTGGCGGCTGCGACGCTGATATCTACGAGCATATTGTCAAGCGACGTCAGGCTAGGATTACAGAATTCCGCCACCGTGGAATTGTTGATGCCGATCACGCCCACCCGGTCGGGAACGGCGATCTGCATATCGCGCAGGGCCCGCAGAGCCGAAGCGGCAATCGGATCTTCCGCGCATATGATCCCATCCACTTCGGGATGTTCCTTCATGAGTTGTGTGACATTTTCATAGATCGACGGAAACTTGTTCTCCGTATGCACGATCAAGGGCGTCTTTTCACTCCCGCAAAATCGGTGCACTCCATCCTGAAAGCCATTTATTTTAGAAAGGTTGCTGGGCGTTTCGTAATCTACTACAAACGCCAGGTTTTTCCGCCCCTTTTCCGCAAGGTGGCGCACACAGTCCACGACCCCGTTGCGTTCGTCGGAGATCACCCCGTACACGTTTGGCAGATCCAAATACCCATTGGTAACAAAGATCGGTATGTTCGGCAAATACTCCGTAATCGCCTGACGAACCATATTGGTTTCAAAGGTAGAACCGATCAGGACCGCCGCTTCTACCCGCCGCTGGTTAAGCAGCTGGATATAGCGCGCTTTTTCCGCTTCCTCATGGCCCGTATTCATAATGATACAACAATATCCGAGAGCATCAAGCTCCTGCTGGATGAAAAAGATTCCATCGGTGTGATGGGTCGTCCGCAAATCGGATAAAAGAATGCCTATGATCCGGGAAGATTGGTTCACCAATCCTCGGGCCGCTTCATTCGGGCTGTAATGTTTTTCTTCCAGGCACGCCAGCACCTTTTTACGCGTCGCAGGCTTGACCCCTGGTTTGTTATTGATTACGCGAGACACCGTACTTGCTGAAACTCCCGCAACTTTTGCAATCTCGTAAATCGTGACATTTGACAACGCTTCGTCCCTCTTTCCATAATTCATGCTTCATTTCGATGGGAGCAGTTGTTATATTTTAATATGGATTTCAGACTGCGTCAATAAGGAATTGCTCAGAGGTTCTCAAAACGGAAGTAATTTCTCGCATTGTTATAGCAGATGTCCCGAACGATTTTTCCAAGCATTTCCTCGTCTGCCGGGTACTCGCCGTTTTCCACGAGAGTCCCGATCAGATTGCATAGGATGCGGCGGAAATACTCGTGACGGGTATAGCTGAGGAAGCTGCGGCTGTCGGTGAGCATACCGACAAACGTGCTGAGGACGCCGACATTCATCAGATCCGTAAGCTGCTTCTCCATCCCTGCCTTATGGTCGTTGAACCACCAGGCGCTGCCCATCTGTACCCTTCCCGGAATGTCGCTGTCGGTCTGGAAGCAGCCCATCACGGTGCCGATGACGCTGTTGTCCGCCGGGTTGAGAGAGTAAAGAATCGTGCGCGGAAGCGCGTCCGACCGTTCCAGCAGGTCAAGGAGCGCGGCAAGGCGAGGGGCGTTGCCGCCTTCGTCATTTGCCGCGTCATAGCCCGTATCAGGGCCCAGCCGTTCAAACATCGTAGTCGAATTGTTGCGGATACAGCCGAAATGCAGCTGCATCACCCAGTTCTTTTTTTTATACGCCCTGGCGCAGGTCAGCAATAAGGCAGTCTGAAAGGCTTCAGATTCCCGGCGCGTGATTTTTTCTCCCCCAAGGCCCTTTTGGAAAATGCCTTTCAGCTCGCTCTCTTCCGCCGTCTCGCAGATACAGGTATCCAAAGCATGGTCGCTCACCCTGCAATTGTGGGCGTCAAAGTAATCGATCCGGTCCAGCAAGGCAGCCCGCAGATCGTCCAGGTCCTCTATCTTTCTGTTTGTCGCCGCCGCAAGCTTGGCGATATATCCGGGGAATTCCGCCTTATCCGCCCGCAGCGCCTTATCGGGCCGGAACGCGGGAAGCACCTTGACAGCGCAGGATGGATCCGCCGCTATGGATGCATGATGCTTCAGGTGATCCACCGGATCGTCTGTCGTGCAGATCAGCTTGACCTTGCTCTGCGCGATGATTCCGCGGACAGACATTTCCTTTTTCGAAAGGACCTCATTGCAGGCGCGGTAGACTTCCTTTGCGGTTTTCCCCGTCAGGGGCTCATAGATACCGAAATATCGCTGCAGCTCCAGATGGGTCCAATGATAGAGAGGGTTTCCGACCAGCTTCGGCACGGTCTCCGCCCACGCGATAAATTTCTCTTCCGGATCTCCGTCTCCGGTGATCAGCCGCTCCGGTACGCCTGCGCTTCGCATCGCCCTCCACTTATAATGATCGCCCCCAAGCCAAAGCTCCGTAATGGAATCATATCTCTTGTCCTCGGCAATGCTTTGAGGATCGATATGGCAATGGTAATCGATGATGGGCATCGTTTCCGCGTGGTTATGATACAGCGCTTTCGCCATATCGCCGGTCAATAAAAATTCTTCATCCAAAAAATTCTTTCTCATCGCTGCACCCTTCCGCTTCCGTCGCCGCCGGCAAGCTTTTCAACCTCGTCCACGGAAACCATGTTGAAATCTCCCTCGACGCTATGCTTCAGACAGCTTGCCGCCACCGCGAACTCCAACGCTTCGGAATCGCTCTTTCCCTGGAGCATGCCGTAGATCAGACCTGCGCCAAAACTGTCTCCGCCGCCGACCCGGTCTACGATATGCACGCTGTACTCTTTGGAGAAATGGCATTCCTTCCCGTCGTACAGCATGGCCGCCCAGTTGTTATCGTTTGCGCTCACAGACGTTCTCAGAGTAATGGCGACCTTTTGAAAGCCGAATCGCTTTTCCAGTTTTTCAGCGACTTCCCGATAGCTTTCATGATTCAGCTTGCCCTTGCTCACATCTGTCATAGAC
>CAMJRV010000008.1 GCA_946408315.1 uncultured Bacillota bacterium
GTCGTGGACTCCGACCCGGTTGCATATTTCCAGAAGCAACGAGAAGGTGAACTGAGCGACGGAATCCGTGGAATAGGCGGGGATATTGGCAACCGGAATTCCGCGGGAAGCGGTGTATTCCAGATCCACCATGTTGATCCCCGTCGCGAGAATCCCGATCCAGGCCAGCTTGGGACACTGGCTAAGCACTTCGGCTGTCAGCACGCATTTGCTCGTCATGACGACTTCCGCGTCTCCGATTCGGGGAGCGATCAGCTCCGGCGGTGTTCTTTCATACACCGTCAGCTCTCCGTACCGCTCCAGCCGTGACCAGCTCAAATCGCCGGGATTGATCGTGTAGCCGTCCAATATGACAACTTTCATATACTGCCTCCTGATAGGAAATTTCGTGCTTTGATGGAATTTGCGTGATATAATAATCATTATATCAAACCATTCTGTCCTAATACAAGTAGCGGAGGAAACTCAATGGAGGTTTTAAATATTGCGCCGGTAAGATTTGAAGAAGGCAAAATGCTGGTTCTGGACCAGACCCAGCTTCCCGGGAATACGGTTTATCTGGAAATGCAGACCAAGGAGGACGTCTGGGACGCCATCTACAAGCTGAAGGTCCGGGGTGCGCCTGCCATCGGTGTGGCGGCCGGTTACGGTCTGTACGTCAGCGTCAGAGAGGTTGATGCAGCCGACTATCAGGATTTTTACAGACAGTTTATGGAGGTCAAGAACTACCTCGCATCGTCCCGGCCGACGGCGGTGAACCTTTTCTGGGCCTTGGATCGGATGGAGGCTTGTGTCAGGCGCTTTGAGGGCCGAGCCGGAGATCCATGGAAGGAACTTCAGGGAGAGATCAAGGTGGCTTTGCTCGCCGAGGCAGAGCAAATCCGCATCGAGGATGAACGCGCCTGCCGCTCTATGGGAGAGTACGGTCTGACTCTTTTGAAGCCCGGTATGGGCATCCTGACTCACTGCAATGCGGGTACGATCGCCACCGCCAAGTATGGAACGTGTCTCGCCCCCCTTTATATCGGTCATGAACAGGGATATGACTTCAAGGTCTTTGCCGATGAGACGAGGCCGCTGCTTCAGGGCGCGAGGCTTACTGCCTGGGAATTGAATCAGGCCGGAATCGACACGACCCTGATCTGCGATAACATGGCGTCCATCGTCATGAAAAACGGCTGGATCGACGCGGTGGTTGTCGGCTGTGACCGGATGGCGAGAAACGGCGACGGAGCCAATAAGATCGGAACGTCGGGAGTCGCGATCCTCGCTCATGAATACGGAATCCCCTTCTATATGTTTGTTCCGACCTCTACCATAGACCGGAATACGAAGACGGGAGACGACATCCACATTGAACTGAGGGCGGGGGAGGAGATCTACAAGCTCTGGTATGAAAAGGATATGGCTCCTGAGGGCGTCAAGACCTACAATCCCGCTTTTGACGTGACTCCAGCCAAATATATTACCGCCGTCGTTACGGAAAAGGGAATCTTATATCCCCCGTATGAAGAGAGCATCCGAAAGATATTTGAAGAAGAATAATTATGGAAGAAAATATAAATGAAAAGATGAATGAGAAACCGGCCGCGGCGGATGCTGCGGCCATATCTCCGAAAAAAATTTATCTTCTGATGGTGTGCGCCGCCCTGTTTTGGGCCGGTGCTTTCATCGCAGGAAAGTATACCGTGCCGTATATCCCGGTCTTTACGCTGACATTTTTGAGATTTTTCTATGCGACTGTTATCCTGTATTTCGTGATGAAGAAGAGGTCGGTGGATTTCAGGCTGGAAAGAAAAAAACTGCCGGTCTATCTCTTCACCGGGACTGTCGGGATGTTCGGCTACCACGTCTTATTTTTTACGGCGCTGCGGTATACGACGGCCATCAACTCTTCGATTATAGCGGCCACGAACCCGATGGTAACCACGGTGCTGGCCCTTCTTTTCCTGAGAAACAGACTGGGAGGAAAGCGGGGCGCCGGAATCCTCCTATCCTTTGTCGGCGTGGTTTTGACGATCACCGGAGCGGACCTCGATGTGCTGCGCAGGTTTACCTTTAATGCGGGAGATCTGCTGATGCTGGCCGCCGTTGCGTCCTGGGCCGTCTACAGTGTTTACAGCAAGAGCAGAGGAAAGGAAATCGCTCCGATCGTTCTGACCTATTACAGCTTTCTTGTCTGCACGATCCTGCTGATTCCCTTCGTTCTATACGAAAGGCCGTGGGAATTCCTGTCCGGCGTTCCCGGTACCGCCCATCTGGCAGTGCTGTATATGAGCGTTTTTCCGTCGGTGATCGGTTACCTTGTTCAGCAGACGGCAATCCGTGAGATCGGGCCGGAAAAAGCGTCTGTCTTTATCAACCTTGTCCCGGTATTTTCCATCCTCCTTGCGGTATTGATCCTCGGCGAGGCTCTGGAACCGGTCAAGCTTCTGACTGCTGCCCTGATTATTGCAGGGGTGCTGATCTGCCAGAGAAGCGATTGACGGAAAAACCCGTTCTAAAATGAAGCAAATGAAACGTGTTGGAATTATCTGTTGCTTGTGCGGCAAATGAGTGGTATATTAGTATACAAACAAGGATTTATATTGAAGATTATGGTGGAAATGGGGTCATATAACATGAAACAACTTAGCAGCAGGCAGAGGAATGCAAATAAACTCAGCGTATACAATACTCTGAAAAATGCAATTCAGTTCCTGGAGCTAAAGCCTGGAACGCAAATCGTAGAAGCGGATTTAAGCGCGGAGCTTGGCGTGAGCAGAACACCGATCCGCGAGGCTTTGATGCGATTGTCGGATGAACTGCTTGTAGAGATCTACCCCCAGAGGGGAACTTATGTTTCTAAAATCGACCTTTCTCTATCCAAAGAGATGGCCTATATGAGACATGTTCTTGAGACGGAGATTTTTTCAAAATTGTGTGAAGAAAAGGCGGACATTCAGGATGCTGTGGAGGATAAGCTCTATTTGATGAGTCTTGCCCTAAAGAGACAGGACCCTATCGAATTTATCAGAAATGATGCAGAATTTCACCGGGCAATCTTTGCCCATGCAGGCCATGAAATGATATGGAATACCATTTCCAATACGAGGGCGCATTATGTGAGAACCCTTGTACTGGATATGAGTCTGCCCAACAGCCTGCGGAAGTCTTACCAGGCGCACAAGAAGATCGTGCAGTGCATCCAAAACGGGGACAAGGACGGTCTCCTCGAATTGATGGAAGATCATCACGACTATAAGCTTACTCCAATGGATGAAAAGATTAAAGCGGCGTATCCTGACTATTTTAAAGACTGAATACGGTGAGGATTGAAAGAATCGAGCGTGAGAGATCATGCTCTTTTTTTCTTCGATGAAGGAGAGAGAAGGGAGATGGCAATGCTATTGGAGAACAAAATAGCCCTGATTACCGGGGCCAGCCGCGGAATAGGCCGGGCGACCACATTTGCATTGGCAGATGAGGGTGCGCTGGTTGTACTCCTCGGCAGAAAGGAAGAGACGTTGCGGCAGGTTGCGTCTGAAATCGGATCAAGGGGTGGCAGTGCGGACGTAGCGGTCTGCGATCTCAATGACGAAGAGCAGATCCGAAATGCGGCGGGGCACATCCTGCAGAACCATGGCCGCGTTGACATTCTGATCAACAATGCGGCAATCGTAACAGAGATGCCCTTCCTTGAAATGCCCCTCGAGATGTTTGACGAACAAATGCACGTCGATTTTCGCGCGCCGGTGCTCATGATCCGGGAGCTTCTTCCCTCCATGATAACAAACGGCAGCGGTGCTATCGTGAATGTCGCGGCAGCCGTTGGAGAGCGCGGAGGTCCTGGGTCCTTTGCATATGCCGCTGCCAAGGCTGCGCTCATCAACCTCACCCGTTCTGTCGGGGAAGAGGTAAAAAGCCTGGGTGTTCGCATCAACTGTGTGTGCCCGGGGCCGGTGGACACGGAACTGTTTCGCACTTCTGCGAACCGTGAGTATGAGATCAAGAGGGGCGGGGACATCATGAAGCCGGAAACCGTGGCGAACACGATTCTGTATCTTGCCTCTGATCTGTCTCGGGGCATGAGCTGTCAGACCGTCACCGTCCGCGGCGCAAATCGCTGGTAACACAGAGAAAGGACAGGAGAAGAATGCTTAACGCAAAGGAAAAGTTAGTACAGGATAAGATCGTTGTCGTAACCGGCGCCAACCGGGGGCTGGGCAAGGCGATCGCGGAGGTTTTCGCGTGGGAGGGCGCCGTCGTGCTGCTTCTGGGACGCAGCCGGGATGCGCTCCTTGAAGTGGAGGAGGAGCTCCGGACGAAAGGCGGCAGAGCGGATCACTGTGTATGTGACCTGTCGACAGATGAACATATATACGCTGCCGTGGACGAAATCCTCAAGAAGTACGGTCGTATTGACGTTCTTGTAAACAACGCCGGGATCGAGACGGATCTTCCGTTCATCAAAATGCCGATGGAGCTTTTCGACGAGATGATGCGGTTCAATTTCCGTCAGCTTGCTGTTATGACGAAGGCGGTTCTGCCTGCTATGATGGAGCGCAAATACGGAAGCATCGTAAACATCGCCTCTGCGGCAGGGGAGCGGGGTCTCCCGGAAAGTACGGCGTATTCCGCCTCCAAGGCGGCGGTCATCAACTTCTCGCAAACGCTGGCAGAGGAACTGAGGCCGTATCACATCCGGGTAAACTGCCTGAATCCTGGGCTGCTGGATACCGAACTCTTCTGGCAGTCAGCCACGAAGGATTACCTCCTGGAGAAATGCGGCGATATAATAAGCCTTGAAACGCTGGGATATTCGGCGGTATTCCTCGCCTCCGACCTGTCTGATGGGCTGACTTGTCAGTCGGTTACCGTTCGTGGGATCAGCCGCTGGTGAGGCGGAAACGGAAAACCTGTTACCATACACAGCCGCCGTACTGCGGTATTCTCACGGGAGCCTCCCTCGCTTGTATGCTGCGCGGACGCTCCGCATGAGCTCGGTATAAGGTTTCAGGTCTCCTTTTGAGAATACCGCAGTACGGCGTTATTGGTTGTGCATGGTAATAGAAATCGTAATCCTAAAATTTATTTGGAAACAGGTTGACATTCCCCTACTAATATATTAGTATACTTATATATTTATATATCTGCTCGCGCCAGGGTTTTCCTGTTTGCGAAGCTGAAAAGAGATCTGAGATGGAGGAGGAGAGGTTCAAATGCTTATCAAATTAGGACAGATAAAAAGCGGGTACAACGAGATAACCAACATGGAGACAAAGGCCCAGAACATGTTAATGGATGTTGGGATACAGAAGATAGCGGCAGGGCAGGCGGTTACTTTTCAAGACAGTGAAAAGGAAACGGCGTTCCTGCTGATGGACGGCGAAGTCTTATTTCAATGGGAGAATCAGTCGAAATCTGCGGCAAGAGTCTCGTTGTTCGATGAGAGCCCTTCGGCGCTTCATGTATCAAAGAACATGCAGGTAAAGATAGAGGCGATAAAAGACGCGGAGGTTCTGGTCCAGAAGACGACCAATCCCGGCGCGTTTGAAGCGAAGTTTTATGACCGGGAAGACTGCGTCAGCGAAATTTTAGGAGAAAACGTATGGAATGACATGGCTCGCCGGGTGATCCGGACGGTCTTTGATTATACCAATGCGCCCTACTCCAACATGGTTCTCGGAGAAGTCGTTAATTTCCCCGGAAAGTGGTCCAGTTACATTCCCCACGGACATGACCAGCCGGAGGTTTATGTTTACAGATTTGACAAGGAGAGCGGGTTTGGCGCGGGATTTATCGGAGATGACGTATATAAGATAGAGAACAACAGCGCCTTATGTATTCCGGGAGGACCGACCCATCCTCAGGTAACGGCTCCGGGCTATCCGATGTATTACTGCTGGATGATCCGGCACCTGGAGAATAATCCCTGGGTCGGCAGAACCAATGACAGCAGGTATGAATGGCTTTTGGAAAAGGACGTAAAAATATGGCCGGAAAAATAAAGATTTGAAAAAGTTAAATTGGAATATGGAATGCGGAAAGGAGCAGAATGATGGAAAAGAAGAAGCCTTATGAGAAATTATTGAACTGCGTTGCCTCGTCGGAAGAGATTACATCCGGAAACAGAGAGGGATTGGCGGACTTTTTAAACTATGAGCATCCCGGAGATGTTTTATTCACCAAATGGAAGTGCCCGCCGGTCATTGAAGAGGGAAAGGGTAACAAGATCTGGGATGTTGACGGAAAAGAATACATAGACTGCATTTGCGGCATGTCTACCATGAATATCGGACACGGAGATCCAAGAATCGCAAAGGTCCTGTCGGATCAATATCTGAAGCTTGGCCACTGGTTTGATTTTCCCACGCCGGAAAGACTTGAGCTGGTAAAACGGCTGACGGAAATTACCCCCGGAGATTACAAGAAAAAGGTAAGGCTTACCTTAAGCGGCTCCGACGCTGTTGAAAATGCCATACGCGCAGCCCGCAGCCATACCGGGAAAACCCATATCATTTCATTTTATGGGGCTTATCATGGACAGAATACCGCCACGATGGGCATCACCGGCGCCGGCTCCATGCATCGCTGGTACAACCCTGTTCCGCCGGCCGACCACTGCGTAGAACATTTCCCTTATGCATATTGCTACCGCTGTCCTTACGGAAAAGAATACGGCACTTGCGATATGCAGTGCGTAAAGTCGATCGACATGCTCATGAGCTCCGGCCAAACGAGTCTGGGCAACCCCATGGCCGGCGTCAACAATGTCGCCGCCCTCATCGTCGAGCCGGCTCAGAGTTCCGCAGGATATATCGTTCCTCCGAAAGAATTTCTTGTGGGATTGAGAGAACTGGCTGACAAATACGGCTTCCTGCTCATCTTTGACGAGATTCAGACCGGAATGGGAAGAACCGGCAAAATGTTTGCCTGTGAGCACGCCGGCGTCGCTCCTGATATTACGCTGATCGGAAAAGCCATCGGAGGAGGCTTCCCTATGGGAGCTGTCGTGGCCCGGGCTGAGGTATTTGATGATCTGGCGCCTGGCTATGTGGTGACAACCTATGCGGGCGGGGCTCTGGGCTGCGCCGTATCCAATAAGGTCCTCGATATTTTTGAAGAGGATGACCTGATCGGAAATTGCGCCAGGGTTGGGGAATATCTCGCCTCTGTCGTAGCCGGATTCAAGGAAAAGCATCCGATCATCGGCACATATTCGCTGCAGGGCGTATACCTTGGAATCGAATTGGTCTCCGATCAGAAAACGAAAGAACCGGCGATCAAAGCGACGGCGGAACTGGTGGAAAACATGCGCAGAGCCGGACTTCTGGCGCAGCTCAACGGCTATTACAATAACAGGATTTCTTTCATCCCGCCGTTAACAATTAAAAATTCTGATGTTGACGAGATCTTTGCCATTCTTGATCCGCTGGTGACTGAGATAGAAGCAAAATACGGCGTCAAATAGACAGACAAAATAACCGGCAGGCGGCCAGGTGGACTTCTCCTCCATTTGGCTTGCCTGCCATTGTTAGCATTGAAACCCGCAAATGTGATGGAAATAAGGTGATTTCATTGAGAAGAATTAAAGCAGGGATTATTGGAATGGGTTTTGTCGGACCAATTCAAATGGAGGCGGTAAGACGGCTGAATTTTGTAGACATCGCGATCGCCGGAAGCAGTGACGTCAGGGCAAAAGAGGCTGCTGACAAATACTGTGTCCGGAAATATTATGGAGACTGGCAGGGCTTGGTAAGAGATCCGGAAATAGAAGTGGTACATATCTGCACCCCTAACGATCTGCATTATCCCATTGCCAAATTGGCATTATCGCAGGGAAAGCATGTCGTATGCGACAAACCTTTAACTTTGGACCAGAAACAATCCGCGGAGCTTGTAGAATTGGCGGAAAAGGCGAGGGCAGTGAATGCGGTTACCTTTAACACCTCTTTTTATCCAATGATTCAGCAAGCCAGGCTTATGGCAGAAAGTGGAGCAATCGGAAAGATCAATTATTTACAAGGTTACTACCTTCAGGATTGGATGCTTTACGACTATGATTACAATTGGCGTGTAGAAGCCCAGTATCAGGGAGCTTCAAGAGTCGTGGGTGATATAGGGGTGCACTGCCTATATATGCTGCAACTAATCACAGGGCAGAAAATTTCCGAAGTATATTCAGATTTCAATAGATTTATCGAAAAGAGAAAAAAACCATTGGAGAAAGTTGCAACCTATGGAGACAACAAGAATATGGCCTATGAAGAAATAACCGTTGATACGGAGGATCAGGCGACCTTGCTGTTAAAATTCGAGAATGGAACAAGAGGCGTCTTTGTAGGCGGTCAGTGCTTTGCCGGGAGAAAAAACCGATTGGGGTGGGAAATTTACGGCTCTGAACAAAGTCTGTCCTGGAATGGCGAGGAACCCAATCAGCTCTGGATTGGAAACAGGTTAAAGAGCAATGAAGTAATACTGAAGGACTTTAACCTGATCGATAAAAGGATTGACGGTTTCTGTGATTTTGCCGGAGGCCTCCAGGAAGGCTATGCTGAATCATGGAAGAATATGATGAAGACAATCTATGCTGCGATTTTAGAGGGAAAGCATAATGACAGTTATCCTTCCTTTAAAGATGGCTTGCAGATTCAGAAAGTTGTTGATGCAGCGGTTGAAAGCGACAGAGTGAAGCAGTGGGTGAAGGTTCAATAAAATTAGTCTGAATTATCAAATAAAATACATGCGCAGATGGCAAATTCACTTGACATAGATATTCTAATATATTAATATACATATAAAGATGATGTGCTGATTGCACAGTGACCTGACGGGTTTCCCATGAATGGAGGATAATGAAATGTCGAGAAAAGAAACGATGACAGCAGCCGTATTTGAAAGAAAAGGCGTATTGACCGTAAAAGAAATCCCTCTTCCCAAGATCAAAACACCGGAAGATGTTCTTATTAAGGTAAAAGCGGTAAGCATCTGCGGAACCGACGTCAGAGCGCTGACGGATCCGCCGGCATTTTTATTCACGGAAGGCATCGTAGTCGGTCATGAATTTAACGGGATCGTGGAAGCGATCGGAGAAAATGTAACCAATGTGAAGGTAGGCGACAGTGTAGTCGTCCATCCGAACAACTGGTGCGGAAAATGCTATTTTTGCAGAACCGGCAAAATCAATCTGTGTGAAAGCTTTACTCATATCGGGGACAAGGTTGACGGAGCGATGGCAGAATACGCCTGCGTGCCGGAAAAGCTGGTCTATAAAATCAACGCGGAGATTCCTCCGTATATCGCCTGCCTCACAGAGCCTTTGGCCTGTGTCCTGAATCCGACGATGGACGTCCGCGTCCACCCCGGTGAGAGCGTCGTCGTTTTAGGCGCCGGACCGATCGGATTGATCTTCATGATGCTGTATAAAGCGGCGGGAGCCAAGGTGATCATGTCCGACCTGTCGGAGCATCGGAGAGCCTTCGCACTGAAGCTGGGAGCGGACCTTGTCTTTGATCCGAGCGATGAGGGCATGGTTGCGAAAATCAGAAAAGAGACCGAAGTAGGAGCCAACATCGTCGTAGACGCTGTGGGTCTGCTGATGGAGCAGGCGGTCCAACTGGTCAGAAAAGGCGGCGACGTGATCCTGTTCGGGATCAACGAGGCTGCAAAGGTGCAATTGCATCAGGCTCCCATCGTCTTTAACGAAATCAATATACACGGAAAGTTTATTACAAAGGGGACCTTCCCCAGTGCCATAAAAATCATAGAAAACAATATCATTCCCATTGAAAAGCTGGTAACCCATCGCCTGCCGATTCAGGAAATCAAGACAGGCCTGGAATTGATGAAGAGCGGCGAAGGCTGCAAAGTAATCATCGAGATGTAAGAAAGGGAGGAAGATCGGATGGATTTGAACGGTAAGTCTGCAATCGTAACAGGAGGCGGTCAGGGAATCGGAAGAGGCATTGCTTTGGCCCTTGCAAAGCACGGCGCCGACGTGATGATCTGCGACCTGAATATGGAGGCCGCGGCCAGTGTTGCCAAAGAAGTGGAAGACCTTGGAAGAAAGGCCCTGCCGTTTCAGATGGACGTCACCAGTGAGGATGATGCCGGACGGATGGCGGAAGAAGCGTATCAATTCTTTGGAAAGATCGATTTGCTTTACAATAACGCCGGAACGATCAGCATGAGCCTGATCGAAGATCTGGACGCAAAGGCCTGGGATCAAATTTTTGCGGTAAATTGCAAAGGCGTATTTCTATGCACGAAGGCGGTCATCCCCTACATGAAAAAGCAGGGCGGAGGAAGGATCATCAACACCGCTTCCCAGGCGGGAAAGACGGGACTGTCCCTGTTGACCCACTATTGCGCGACGAAGGCGGCGGTGATCTTGTTTACGAAAGGACTCGCTTTGGAATTAGCCCCTCATAATATCCTGGTAAACTGCTTCTGCCCCGGCTCCGTAATGACGGACATGACGATAAGAGAATCGAAATGGGCGTCTGAAATGACCGGAGAAGATCCGGAAGACATTCTGAAAAAATGGGAAAGCGCAATTCCGCTGGGCAGATATGCCACACCGGATGACATCGCCAACGTAGCGGTTTTTCTCGCTTCGGAATACAGCAGCTATATGACCGGACAAGCGGTCAATGTGACCGGCGGACAGGAAATGCACTGAGAATACTCGTCAGACTCGTATAGAAAGAAACGCCACAGAACAGAAGAAACGGCCACCACTTGATATTTAGTGCATATAGGATGCACTGAGTAATAAAAAAGAGGAGAAAAGAAGAAAAGAGGAGGACATGAATATGAAGTTCAAAAAAGGTATCGCGATGGTCTTGGCAGTCTTTTTAATGGTAACGTTGTTTGGATGCGGCGCGGCTGAAACCGGCAAGGAAGGCGACTCAGGAGATAAAACAATCAAGGTCGGCGTTGCGAGCCAGTGGATGAAAGAACAGGTATACCGTGACGTACAGGTGGGCGCAGAAGCAAAAGCGAAAGAACTGGGAATGAACCTTGAATGGCAGACCTGTGACGGCAATGCGGAAAAAGAATTAGAAATCGTAAATAATTACATCACCAGGGACTTTGATGTCCTTATCATTGAGCCGGTCAATCCCGAGACGTCCACTCCGATGATGGAAGCAGCTCAGGCAGCCGGTATCCCGGTCATCAATCTGGAGGCTGAGGTAAAAGGCGGAGACGGAGCCGCCGTTCGGATCACATGTGACTTCGAGGCTATCGGAGCCGCCAATGCTCAGAGATTCATCGACAAGTGGGGTGCTGACAAGCCGGCAAACGTGGTCATCCTCGCGGGTACGAAGACGGATGACGTAGCCCAGGCGGTCACGAGAGGTTATCATGACGTGCTTGATAAGAACCCCCAGATTAAAATCGTTCAGGAAGAGTGGCACAACAACTGGGACCGTCAACTGGCGATGAATACAATGCAGAACGTTCTGGCAAGAGGCGACAAAGTGGACGCTGTTTTCTCAAACAATGACGGAATGGGAATCGGCGCTGTGAGAGCGGCGGAAGAAGCCGGCGTAAAGGATCAGATCCTTTTCTTCTCCATGGATCACGATAAGGATGCCGTACAGGAAATGAAGGCCGGAACCAAGTATACGACCGTCGACAAATCGTCTCACGTATCGGGCGAAAGGCTGATGGAAGCAGCTTATGCCATTGCCACCGGCGCAGATGTTCCGTACGACGAAGAAGTAAATGGCGTGAAAACCTGGTATACTCCGTTCAGATTTACATCATGGGAAGATCTGTCGGTTTCCAAGGAAGTTTATCCGGATATGTTCTAAGTCATATGCTCTGATTCTAGAATTTCTGAAGGTGTAAGTTGCCTTGCGCAATGCGCAAGGCAACTTGCGATTCGGCTTACGTACAAAATAAGATGGCAAATAATCTGGAAAGGAGAACGTATGAATATCGTTGAATTTGACAGGATATCGATTCAATTCCCCGGCGTCATGGCTCTCAAAGAGGTTTCCTTCGATATGAAAAAGGGAGAAGTTATGGCTCTTTGCGGCGAAAATGGCGCGGGCAAGTCAACGCTGGCAAAGATATTGGCAGGAGTCTATCCCTATCACGATTATACGGGAGAAATCCGGTACAAGGGGAAAACCCTCAAGAACGCGCTGCCCATCGATGCAGAGAAAAACGGAATCTTTATGGTCCACCAGGAGCTGACCCTAATAAAAGAAATGACGGTTGCGGAAAACATATTTCTAAGCCATTTTCCAAAAAAATACGGCATGGTTGATTTCAAGGCGATGGAAGAGATGGCGAGGCAATATCTGGAGGAGCTGGGCTTACATATAGACCCGAACATGAAGATAAAGGACCTGACGGTTGCCATGCAGCAAATGGTGGAAATCGCAAAAGCCTTATCGGGGGAAACGGAAATTATTATCTTTGACGAATCGACCAGCGCCTTGACAAACAATGAAGTACAAGCGCTGTTTCAGATCATAAGAGAGCTGAAAAGACGAGAAGTAACGGTCATCTTTGTCACCCACAAATTGGACGAGATTTTTGAAATCTGCGATACGGTGACGGTTCTTAAGGACGGCGAGCTGGTGAAGGCGGGTGTGAGAATCGACAGCGTCGAAAAAGATGATGTGATCAAAATGATGATCGGCAGGGAGTTGAAGGAAATGTATCCCGAAAAACCTGCTCTGACGGAGAGCGGAGAAAAAGTATTTGAGGTAAAGAACTGGACTTTCCTGAACCCTGAGAGAGCGGGCCATAAGTTGGTTGATGATTTCAGCTTTGAGATCAGGCGGAACGAGATCGTCGGCATGTACGGTCTGGTAGGCGCCGGGAGAACGGAATTGGTCAATTCCATATTTGAAGGAGCGAGCAAGTATTGCAGCGGAGAAGTTTGCTTAAACGGAACGGCGGTCACGATACGGTCGTCCTGTGACGCGGTAAAATGCGGCATTTCATTGATTACCGAGGACAGAAAAAACTCAGGACTGTTTTTGAAGCTCAGTGTAAATGACAATTTATCTACCGCTTCTCTGAACAGCCTGGCAAATATATTGGGCGTTATAAATGAGAAGGCGGAAGCGGAGCGAAATGAGCGGATGATCAAGGATATGGCCGTGAAATTAAGGTCCGGCGAGCAACTAATCGAAAGTCTGTCAGGCGGCAATCAGCAGAAGGTGATCATCGGAAAATGGCTGCTGACCGCTCCCAAGGTATTGATTTTGGATGAGCCTACAAAGGGAATTGACGTCGGGTCTAAATCGGAAATCTATAAAATGCTTCGCAAGCTGTCACAACAGGGGATTGCCATTTTGATCGTCAGTTCTGAACTGCCGGAAATCATAGGCGTCTGCGATAAGGTGATCGTTGTTCGCGAAGGAAAGAATGTCGGAGAGTTTCGGGGCGATTGCTGCGAAGAGGAATTGTTGAATAAGGCCATGGGGAGGATGTAACAATGGAAAAGTTACAACGAATAAAGAAAATTGATCTGACAAAATATACGTCGTTGGTCGGCCTGATTGGACTGATTATTGCATCTGCAATCCTGAGCCCGGCGTTTTTAAAACCTGTTAATATTTTAAATATTCTTCGCCAGATTGTCCCCAACGGGATCGTGGCATGCGGCATGACCATGGTCATCCTGACGGGAGGGATCGACCTGTCCGCCGGAAGTCTGTTTGCCCTTGCGGGAGTTTCTGTGGCGCTGATGCTGCCGATCATGTCATGGCCGGCTGCGACCGTTTTGCTCCTCGTCCTTTCAATTGGGATGGGCGCTCTTATCGGACTTGCAATCACAAAGCTGAACGTTCCTCCCTTCATCATCACCCTGGCGGGACTGACGGCGTATCGTGGAATCGCCATGGCGATGACGGATGCGGCGAATATCTACATTGAGGATAAGAGCTTTGCTACTGTGCTGGGTTCCGGACAGGTCCCCGCAACCTATGTCTACATCGGCTTAGCGGCCTTCCTGGTATTTTCCGTTTATAAATTCATAAAAGCGCTCCAGACCCCGGGAACGAAAAAAGCGAAGGAGAGCGCAAAGCTGGCGCTGATCTGCTGTGGGGTCGGATATATGGGGTATCTGGTAAACAGCACCGGATTTCTGAACGTACAGATCGTATACTACGTCATCGTGCTGGTAATCTCCATGTTCCTGCTGAACAAAACCGTCTGGGGAAGAGAGCTCTATGCCGTGGGCGGAAACTTCAAGGCGGCTAAAATGACGGGAATCAAGGCAGACCGGACCGTGATCAAGGCATACGTCTTCATGACGCTGCTGGGCGCCTTTGCCGGCATCCTCGTCGCTGCAAAGCTGCAGTCCGGCGTACCTGCCGTAGGAGTCGGCGCCGAATTCGACGCCATCACCGCTGTCGTTATCGGCGGCACGAGCCTGGCGGGCGGCGTGGGCAAGCTGCAGGGCACGATCATCGGCGTCCTTCTCATCGGCGTATTGAATAATCTGCTTTCCCTGCTCAACGTTCCGGTGGACTATCAGAATATACTGAAGGGTGTTATCATATTCTTAGCCGTTGTGATCGACACTAAGTTCAAAAAGAACTGAGCACAGCATTTCTGAATTTCACGGAGGTACAAAGAATGAACGCTGAAAAACTTGAATATATCAGAGGGTTGAAGCCGAAGGCGCACCCGGACGGAAGAGAACTGCTGAAGGAAGGTATAGCAATCGGAGCGTCTTTTCAGGCGGGCCGGAGCCGGTTTATCCGGGAGAGTGAATATGATACCTTTCTTGACTATAAGAAAGCCTGCACCGCCGAGGGAAGAATCTACTTCAACATGCTCCTGGGTTTAGCCACCCTTGACGAGCAGGTGGAGGCCATCAAAAAGGTTCATGGATTTATTGAGCGGACCGGACTGGTGGTGGATGCGATCCAGACCATTCCCAGCGGCCTTGTGGCACTGCCGAGGGAATACAGGGAAAAGGCTCCTTCCACGACGAGCTACGTTACGGATGGCTATGAGGACTATGAAGTTCAGGTGGAAGCAGCGCCCATCGAGGTGACCTTTAACGACTATCACCTGGCTTCGCCGGACGGCCTGGAAACAACCATCTTTGCATTGAAGTCCGGCGCGGCGATCATCGGGGAATTTTCCCAGTTCCTTTGGGGATATCCCGGTTTCGACGACGATGTCAAGCGCTTTTCGGACATGGTAAAAGCGCTGGGGATTATGGCCTCCAAGCGAGATGAAAAATTTATGGTAAAGACCTATCTGGACGATGGCTTTGCCGGATATTTTATCGACTGCGCGTCCTATGTGGGATATGCGATGCTGGAGCATTACATCTGTACGAAATTGTGCGGCGCCAGGTACATCATCGCCTATGGCGGGCTCCTGAGCGAGAACGACACGAGAATGGGCATCGCGCTGGCGCTGCATGAATTGCTGTCTACGGAGGATCAGCCTGCGCTGTATTATATCAACAGCTCGACGAACCTCCAGTGGGACCACGATATACATGGAAACTACGGAATCAGTGTTTCGGAGCTGCTCTTTGAAATGATTGTGGAAAAGAAATATAAGATCGGTCTTGGCGTAAATCCCGTTTCCATCACGGAAAAGATCAAGGTCCCCACCCTTTCCGAGCTGTTTGATATTCTCTCTGCGGGGAAGCGTGCGGAAGAAATCGCGGATCAGTGGCTGCCCTATATGGACTTCAGCGGGCTTGAGCGGATGCGGGACGTTATGGTGGAGCAGGGAAGGCAGTTTTTTAATAATGTGCTGGCCGGTTTTTCTGAAGCGGGAATCGATATCGAGGATCCGCTGGAAATGATTCTGGCCCTGAAGAACTTTAATCCCATCAAATTTGAACAGACCTTCCATTCCACGTCGTTTCAGACGGAACACGGAGAGGTCAGGCCCTTCTATCCTACGGAAATGGGAAGACAGACCTTCAAGATGAAGGATGAAGTGATTGAGAATCTGAAAAAAACAGAGATGGAGGGAGCCTTAAAGGGGAAAAAAATAGTTGTCGCATCGGGGGACGCCCATACCTACGGGTTGATTCTGGTGGAAGGCGTGTTGACGGAAATGGGAGCCGATGTGGTCAACGGCGGCGTTGATATGGACGCTGTGGATATGCTGGACCTGGCGGACGAGGAAGGGACGAGATTTATCGGGATCAGCTGCCATAACGGGCAGGCCCTCGATTATGGACGCCAGATCCTGCAATTGGCGCAGGAGAGAGAAAAAGACTATTGGATCTTCATGGGCGGAAAGTTGAACGCCATTTTGCCGGGAGATTCGGAACCGACGGAAATCGGTCACGTATTGGAAGAAATGGGCATCCACGCAGAGAATGACATGGAGAAAACCGTGGCCCTAATCAGTACGGAGGCCAATTAGCCAGCGGCATCTGACGGAGAGGAAATACTATGGCGCTTATCATGGGAATTGATACAGGAGGTACCTTTACTGACGGGGTGATCGTCGATCCGGCCGACAGGAGGGTCCTGTGCAAATCCAAGGTATTTACAGAGCCATCCGACTTGATGCGCAGCATCGGCGCGTGTATCGAAAGTCTGACCGCGGCAGAGGTGGAAAAGGTGGCTTTGGTCTGCCTGTCGACGACCCTCGCAACCAATGCGATCGTGGAGGGAAGAAAAGGCAGAGTGGGTCTGCTCCTCATCGGAGGAGAACCGGAAGGCCGGCTGCCGGCGGATCTCTGCGTAAGGCTGCGGGGAAGGCTGGACATCAAGGGGGCGGAAAAAGAACGCCTTGATCGGGAGGAAATCTTACAGGCAATTGAAAGCCTGAAGCATCGCGTCGACGCCATGGCGATTTCCGGATACGCCAGCGTCCGAAATCCTGACCATGAGCTGCAAGTGAAGCAGCTGATCCGCGACAGGACGGCGCTGCCGGGGGTCTGCGCCCATGAGCTGACGTCGGAATTGGGATATTACGACAGAACGGTTACTGTGGCATTGAATGCGGGTCTGATCCCGGTGATCAGCGAGTTGATTCATGCCGTAAAAAATGTGCTGCAAAATAGAAAGATCAACGCCTCCATCATGATCGTCAAAGGGGATGGAAGCCTGATGCAGGAATCCTTTGCTCTGGACAGGCCCATCGACACCATTCTGTCGGGCCCGGCCGCCAGCGTGATTGGCGGTATCTTCCTGACCGATCAGAAAGAAGCGCTGGTTATCGACATGGGAGGAACGACGACGGATATCGCGCGGATAGCGGGAGGCGGCGTAAAAATCAGAAAGAGCGGAGCGAGGGTAGGCGGATGGTCGACCCGGACTCAGGCCGCCGACATCTGCACCTTTGGCATTGGCGGGAACAGCCGCCTGTACTTTTCCGCCCGGGGTGAGCTGCGAATCGGACCCCAGCGGGTACAGTCCCTCTGTGCCGCGGGAAGCCGGTATCCCTGGCTGAGCCGCGAGCTGGAGGAAGTGAGACGCCTGGAGGAGCTGAGGCATTTGGAAAAACGAAATGCCTGGATGCAGGCGGAGGAAGGCGAGCGTTTCCATGAGCCGGAGGAACAGGAAACAGACTGCTTTTCTCTCGGCGTGCGATGGGAGAAAGAAGATCTGAACGATCTGGAAAAACAAATCGTGGAAAGCCTGAAGGATGGCCCTCACAGCCTCTTCTTCCTTGTGCGAATGCTGGAAAAGGAGCCGGAAGAGCTGGGGTTGACCCATCTAGTCAGGAAAGGAATTCTTGACAGGATTGCAGTCACGCCCACCGATCTCCTGCACGTATCGGGAAAATATAATATGTGGAACGCCGCCATCGCGCGGACTGCGCTGGAAATCGTTGCGGAAAGGCGCAGTACCTCTGTGGCGGAGCTTCTGGAAACTGCAGAGCGCGCGATGACAGATCGGCTGTGTGCCGCCTGCCGGGAGAGTGTGGACGGTTTTGAAAAAGGAAATACGGATTTTTTCCTGCGGACTCCCATGGTGGCGATTGGAGCGCCTGTCAGGGCATGGATGCCTGCGGTAGGAGATAAGCTTTACACCAAGCTTATCATCCCAGAACACTCCGAGGTGGCCAACGCCATCGGAGCGGCGGTGGGTCAGGTTATGGAGAGCGCAGAAGCGTTGATCAGACCCCGAAAAGAACCTGAGGGTTTTCTGCTTCACGCCCCCTGGGAATACAGGTATTTTGAAACCCTGGAAGAGGCCGTTGCATATACGGTTCCCGCAATCAGACGATACGTCGAGGATTTGGCGAGAGGTGCGGGAAGCGATGCGGTGGAGCTTGTTGAGAGCCATGAGCATATCTTTGCGGAGATTGATACCGGCGGCCGGAAAACGTACATTGAGACCAGGGTCCGGGCGGCGGCAATCGGCAGCCCAAAATGGAAAACGTTTTAAATAAAATCAGATATTTTGAAAAAGAAAAATCGAGGAGGCAGATGAAAATGGACAAATTACTGGAAACCACGCAGAAATTCCCCATGACGAAGTATTGGAACGATTCTTGTTCCGTCAAGGAGCTCACCTACGCCATGGAAAGAGGTGCGGTGGGGGCGACCACAAACCCGGTAATCGTAAAAGGCGTGCTGGAGAAGGAGCTGGACAGCTATCGGGACTACATCGCACAGCTTGTAAAGGATCATCCCACCTCATCGGAGGATGAGATCGCCTGGATGGTCATTGAGAAGATGGCGGTGGACGGAGCTAGGCTCCTGGAACCCCTCTTCGATTCAAAGACAGGAACGGGAAGGATTTCCATCCAGACCAATACGAAGTATTTCAACAATGCGGAAAAACTGGTGGATCAGGCTGTATACTTCAATACCCTTGCTCCCAATATGCAGATAAAAGCCCCTGCGACCTCGGCCGGAATCAAAGCCTTTGAAGAGATGACCTACCGGGGCGTCAGCATCAATGCCACCGTATCCTTTACGGCTACCCAGGCCATCGCTGTGGGCGAGGCTGTGGAGCGTGGCCTTGCCAGGAGGGAAGCGGAGGGCCTTGACAACTCTGAAATCAACCCCGTCTGCACGATTATGGTGGGCAGGCTTGACGATTGGCTGCGGGAAAGCGCTGAAAAGAAGGATATCTGCATCGATCCCTGCGCCCTGCATTACGCTGGAATTGCCTGCGTGAAGAAGGCGTACAAGGTGTATAAGGAAAGAGGCTGGAAGACGAAGCTGCTGTCGGCCGCCTACCGGACGCCACTCCAGTGGCTGGAGTTCATCGGGGGAGACATGATCATGACGATTCCCTACAAGAACCAGGTGCCCTTCAACGGTTCCGATTTTGAAATCAAAGCGAGAATGGACGACGAAGTGGACCCTTATTACATCAAGGAATTGAGAAAGCATCCGGATTTCGTAAAAGCTTATGACGAAATGAGCGTGGAGGAATTCGACACCTACGGCCCTGTGAACAAGACCTTGGATCAGTTCGCGGGAGGCTATGACGACCTCGTGAAGATCATCAGGAAATTTATGATCAGATATTAGAAGGAGGAAAACATGATTATCGGAGTACCAAAAGAAATCAAGAACAACGAAAACAGAGTAGGTATGACTCCCGGCGGAGCAAAATCCTATGTGAAAAAGGGCCATAAGGTCATCATCGAGACCCACGCAGGAGAAGGCAGCGGATTTTCCGACGAAGAATATAAGGCGGCAGGCTGCGAAATCTATGCGGACGTGAAAAAGCTCTTTGCCGACGCTGACATGATCGTCAAGGTCAAAGAGCCTCTTGAACCGGAATACGCGCTTTTCAAAGAAGGCCAGATTCTCTATACATACCTGCACCTGGCTCCGGCTCCCGAACTGACGGCCGCCATGCTGAAGGCCAAGGTCAAGGGCGTCGCCTTTGAAACGGTACAGCTTCCAAGCAACGAGCTTCCTCTCCTGACTCCTATGAGCGAGGTTGCGGGAAGAATGTCGATCCAGGTAGGCGCAGCCCTGCTGCAGAAGTACAACGGCGGTCTTGGCGTACTCCTGGGAGGAGTTCCTGGAACGGCACCCGGTGAAGTGGTTATCGTCGGCGGCGGAAAGGTCGGAACGAATGCGGCCAAGATGGCGGTAGGAATGGGAGCAAAGGTAACGGTTCTCGACATGAGCCTGCCGAGACTTGCGTATCTGGACGATATCTTCAACGGAAGAATTACAACCCTCGTTTCCAATGAACACAACCTGGAGGAAGCGGTGAAGAAAGCTGATCTCCTTGTGGGCAGCGTGCTGATCCCGGGAAAAGCCGCTCCGAAAGTGGTAAGCGAAGAGATGGTAAAGAAGATGAAAGCGGGAGCTGTCATCGTGGACGTAGCCATCGACCAGGGCGGGTCCATCGCCACCATCGACAGAGTGACGACCCACGACAATCCTTCCTACGTAAAGCACG
>CAMJRV010000009.1 GCA_946408315.1 uncultured Bacillota bacterium
CCGCCTACCTGTTTCTTTCCAGCCGTTCGAAAAAAGAAAAGAATATCAGCACCGGCCTTTTGATTATAAATGCCGTATCTCTTCTTTACTGCTTTAGTCTGGGCTCCCTGATTGCATTGTTTTTTGCAATGATCGGACTTATCGTATTTGCAGGGAAAGAGGAACGATTCCGAGTGATCTATATAGTCCTGACTACCGTGCTGGCCTCTTTTTTGAGCGTATTTGCCGGCTTTTTCGGCATGGGGAAATCAGGAGCGGTTGGTCTCCTTCCGCTGCTTTCCCTGATCATTTTTGGCTTTGCCTTAGCTTTCCTGCTCCGTTATATCGATTCATTTACCGCTAGGTTAAATGCGTTGGGGCGTAAGAGAATCCTAATTTTTTCGCTGCTTGCCCTTGTGATTTTAGGCGCACTAGGAGGCGCGGCATTCACCCTCTCTGATCCCTATACCTTTGACGCTTCAAGCGGCACCTTGAAGCGTGCCGTTACCCTGGCTCCCGGCGAATATCAGCTGGAAGTTGCATCTCCCAGCGATAACTCCGGTATCGATTTAGTCATCGAAAGCCAGAGCTACGATCAAGCCTCTACTCATACCTCATCCACTCTTTATAGTGGAAAGCTGTCTTCTGCGCCAATCCCTTTTACCGTACCGATCGAGTCCCGCATCTGTTTTATCAACATTACGGCTCCTGACGGCACAGTCATTGAAACGGTATCCGTTTTGGATTCCGAAAAGCATCTGGTAAAATCGATCAATCCGGACTATTTGTTACTGCCGACGTTTATTGCCAACCGCCTGCAGGGTCTCTTTGTTAATGAAAATGCAGCGCAGAGATTCGTCTTCTTTCATGACGGCATGAAGATCGCCGCCATGAGTCCGATCATCGGCCATGGTCCCGGCGCTTTTGAATCCAATATCTTATCCGTTCAAGACTACTATTACGAGACAAGCGGCGCCCACAACCATTATATCCAGACGCTGGATGAAACGGGCATCATCGGACTCATCGCATTTCTATCCATCTTTGCCTGCTGCCTCATCGCCCTGATAAGGAAAATCCGCACTGCCGAAAACAGGGCACTGTACAGCAGTCTGTTTGCAATGCTTATCCTCTTAATCATACACACCGCATTGGAGCTTACTTTCTGCTTAGCGATTTACAATCTGGCTGCTTTTTTGATCTTTGCACTGATTTCTACAAATTACGGGCAAAAGGAAGCGCTCGCTATGAATAAGAAAAAAGGAGTAACTCCCGTTCCTAAAGTTGCCGTAAACGTAACCTTATGCTTGGGCATTGCGGTACTGATCATTTATCTCGGCCAGTTTATCGCCTTTCAGTCGGTAACCAAGGCCGGAGCCGCAGGAGATACGGTAAAGTTTCTGGATACCTTATCATTTGCCGCAAAATTGGACTTCACCAACGACATGAGCCATAAGGCTTCTTATCTCGCCGCATATTCTGCAAATCTGCCGGAAACTTACTACGAGAAGGCTCAAAAATACGCAGCCGAGCTGGAGCAGCACAATTCCTTCGGCACCCTTAGCGTCCTGGTAAATTACTATGCCGTGACAGGTCAGAACGAAAAAGCCTATCAGGCGCTGAATAACAGGCTGACCCTGATGCGTTACGACGCAACAGCATGGAATGCTACCTTCGATTTTTATCGCCAGAACCTGGAGAATGCCATCAATTCCAATAGCAGCGAGTCAAGCATCAACCTGATAAAAAAATACGCCTCCGCCGCATACGAACAGCTGAAAGCGTATCTGGAAACCTCGCCCTTAGATATTCAGTTGAGTGAGGAAAATCAGGCGTTTATGGAGACGCTTGACAAATAGGACAAAGTACACCATTTCGGGAAAGGTAAAAATCAAACTATACCTCCAACGCATCTTTTCTGCAAACTTGCATCCATAAAATCGCAGCAAGTCCAATAATAAAGGTGCCTGTGCAGGAGACGATTTCCATTCCGGCAGGAAATCCAGGGAAGACCTCCAAAAGGGAGCCAAGCATAAAACCAATAATCAACAGGTATGTAAATTGGGGATGCCGATGCATCTCCTTTTCTAAAATTCCCGCAGTTAAAAATGTTCCAAATATCGCTCCTAAGGCAAGAGGGGTAAGAAACAACAGATTAAAATCCTTTATTGCCAGCAATGTAAGATCGTACATGCCAAGCATCAATAATATGTATGAGGCACTGATTCCTGGCAGCACCAAAGCAATTGCGATCACAATCCCTGCCAAAAATAGCATGATGAAACTGACAACACCGAATCCTTCACTGAAAACAAAAACACCCTCTGGGAACAGGCTGATCAGAAGTCCGCACAGCGCGCCGATCAGTACCGCACTTAAGTTACGCTTCCTAATCTTAACCGATGCAGTAGCCTTTTTATATAAAGCCGGTATACTTCCGAGAATAGCCCCCAAAAACAGAAATAGCATCGGTTTCGGATAAGCGGTAATCAAATCCAGAATAACGCCTGAAAGAAGTAAAATTCCTGCAATCCCCGCCACACCATACTGAACCAAAAGAAGACCATGGGTCTTTACGTCTTCCTTTAGGGAACTCACCGCGTGGATCAGATCATCATAGATTCCTAATATAATAGCCATTGTACCTCCACTTGCTCCGGGAATCAGCATGGAGGCACCTATCACAAAGCCCTTTATGAGGCGGATTGGTAGATTGTTTCTCATATTAATATATCATCCTTCTTAGAAAACCTCTTCCCCTGCCACTATTTTGGCGGAAATTACAAGTTATTTTACAGAGGCATACATTTCATCGTAATATTCCCGGTATCGACCACTTGTAACCTGAAGCATCCAATCATTATTGTCCAAATACCAATCAATCGTTTCAGCTATGCCCCGTTCAAATGTATAGCTCGGAGTCCAACCAAGCTCGTTGGTAATCTTAGTATTGTCAATCGCATAACGTCGATCATGTCCGGGCCGGTCTTGTACGTAATTAATTAGACTATCGTCTTTACTCAGTGCCTGAAGAATCAACTTTACTATTTCAATATTCGCCTTTTCGTTATTTCCGCCAACATTATAAATTTCCCCGATTTCCCCTTTTGTAAGAACGGTATGAATCGCCGAACAATGATCGCTCACATGCAACCAATCCCTGATCTGCATACCATCACCATATACCGGTAAACACTTATTCTGCTGACAGTTGTTTATCATCAGGGGAATCAATTTCTCAGGAAATTGAAATGGCCCATAATTGTTGGAGCAACGGGTAATATTAATCGGTAATCCAAATGTCTCATGATAGGCTCGAACAATTAAATCAGCACTGGCCTTGGAAGCAGAGTATGGACTGTTGGGTGACAAGGGCGTTTCCTCAGTAAACATGCCGGTTGTCCCCAAAGCTCCATATACCTCATCAGTGGAAACCTGCAAGAACTTTACATCAGGCTTGTATGCTCTACAATATTTGTCGTTTGTATTTACCTTCCAATATTTTTTGGCAACATCCAGCAAAGTTTGTGTGCCAATGATATTGGTCGTCAAAAAGATTTCTGGCTCAACAATACTTCGGTCCACGTGTGATTCTGCAGCAAAATTAACGACGGTGTCGATGTGATAATCGCTAAACAACTTGCCCACCAATTCCCTATCGCGGATATCCCCCTTTATAAATTGATAGCGAGGGTTTTCAACAATATCTTGCAAATTTGCAAGATTTCCCGCATAAGTTAATAGATCAAGATTTATTACAACGAAATCATCATTAACATTGAGTATATACCTAGCGAAATTTGAACCAATAAATCCTGCTCCGCCAGTTACTAAAATATTCTTCATTATTCATCCTCCACAAGCCTCAACAGATATTGACCATACTCTGTCATTTTAAGTTCCCTGCCCAATTGATATAACTGCTCGGTTGAAATAAAACCCGATCTCCATGCAATTTCCTCGATGCAAGAAATATAGAAACCCTGCATGTCCTGCACTGTCTGGACAAATTCAGCGGCTTTAAGCATCCCCTTGGGGGATCCAGTGTCCAACCACGCCATGCCTCGCCCCATAAGAGTGACCTTCAGCTTATTCTTTTCCAAATATACATTATTGACAGCTGTTATCTCAATTTCACCACGTTCAGAAGGCTTAACCCCTTTCGCAATGCTTACAACATCATTGTCATAGAAATAAAGACCGGGAACAGCAAAATTAGATTTTGGATGGACAGGCTTCTCTTCAATAGAAAGAACGTTGTTATTCTCGTCAAACTCAACAACACCAAATTCGCGTGGATTTGCAACAGGATAGCCAAAAACTAGCGCGCCGCCATTTTTTATTTGCTCTTGTGAACTGGAGAGCAGCTTGGAAAAATACTGGCCATAAAACACATTGTCCCCCAACACTAGGCAAACACTATCGTCACCAATAAACTCCTCGCCCAGGATGAAGGCATCTGCCAGTCCACGCGGGACATCCTGAACTTTGTATTGTACATTTAGCCCTAAATGGGAGCCGTCACCGAAAAGTCGCTGATAGCTTGGAGTATCCTCTGGCGTAGATATAATCAAAATATCTCTGATTCTTGCGAGCAACAATACCGCCATCGGATAATAAATTAACGGTTTATCATAGATCGGCAATAACTGTTTAGAAACAACTTTTGTGTTGGGGTATAGGCGCGTGCCCTTGCCACCGGCTAAGATAATGCCTTTCATTCTTCTCTCTCCTTAAATATCATTTCTACTTTTGTTTTGGAAGATAAATTTCCTCTGCAAAAGGAAATTTATCACCGGAAGATACACTAATACCACTAGTTGAGAAAAATATACGTTCCAATGCCACAGATCAACAGTCAAATATAAATGCAATAAATTTATCGGATACGTAATGAAGTACGTCACATAAAATTTAGCCACCCGCTTAAAATGATCTTCTTTATCCTTAAAAACGAAACGAGAGGAAGTCATATAGTTGAAAAATATAGCTATGGGCAAGCTTATCGTTAAAGCGATCTCCTTATTGCGAACAAGATACATCAATAGAGCAAAAACAATATAACCAAAAAGCGCGTTTATACCTCCCGCAAAAAGAAAACGGATATACCTAACTTGGAAAACCTTCTTAAATAACTCGGTCATATTAATATTTTTCCTCAGCGTTTACTATATCAAATAGGATTTAATATTCTCAAAATACTCCAAAGCGTGCTCAACACAGGTATGCATATCAATATATCGAAACTCCGCCAACCGGCCGCACAGAAAGATGTTGCCATATTTCTTAGCCTCTTCAACATATTGGTTATATATTGCCTGGCTGTCCTCAGTAACTACCGGATAATAAGGGATATTTCCTTTTTTAGCATCTTTATTATATTCCATAGGGTATTCTACAGAAAGAATGCTTCCCCTTACTTTAATTCTCGATGTATCATACATCATTTTTCGAAATTCTATCTTTCTAACATATCCTTTTGCCTGTGGATAAGATACGCCTTCCGTTGGCAGAACGCTTTCTTCATCATGATATTCAAACTGTATATCCAGACTTCTGTAGGGCAACTTACCAAATTTATATGAGAATAATTCGTCAATGTTCCCTGTATATATTAAGCAGTCAACACACTGACCGTCATAATAAACTTGATTATCGCAAAATGAAATATGGTCAAGCGCATTAGTGTTTAAGTGTATACTAATATTTTTGTGACTAAGCATATTTTCGAATAATTTCGTAAATCCTTCTTTTGGCAAACCTTGAAAATCATAATCAGCAACTCGTTCATCGTAATTCATTGACATTGATCTGCGTTCTAAAACATATTTATCTATTTTTTCTATAGGTATATCCCACATCTTAGAAATATAAGTTTTATAAGCCTTATCAAAAATTAAATTACCGTATTCCGAGATATCCTTATCCGCATGTTCAACCAACTCATATATTGGCACACGTTCACGTTCAGCAAATTCTTTGCGCAACTTAACAAGCAGAGGCGCTGCCTTTTCTCTTCCCATTAGCTCTTGTACAGTATAAAAATTCATCGGCATCGAAAGATATTGGCCATCAATATAGTTCTTGCTTTTATAATAATGCATAAAAAATTCTGCATATTGTTCGAAAAAGTGATAGGTATGGTAGTTATTCGTATAAAAGTGATGGGGACCATACTTTTGCACTAAAAAACCTCGTTCATCCCACTCATCATACATATTACCTGCAACATGATTTCTACGTTCAATTATACGAACTGGTGTATCAAGTTTTTCGGCTATTTGACGCCCAAGAATAGCCCCTGACCCTCCTGCTCCAACAATTATAATGTTTTTCATCTCTATCTCCTCTTATGATTTAAAATGCTAAGTGCTATGTTTGCAATTGCAATACCGTCAATGCTATAGAACGACTTCTGATACTCCCTTGTACCAATTTCAGATGTAAAAACATCATTTATTCCGACCCTTTTAAACTTAGCTTTACAACTCGGTCTTTCGGCTATTACTTCAGCTACAGAACTGCCAAAACCACCAACTACAGTGTGTTCCTCAACCGTAATAATAAGACTTGCAGTTTCAGCACAACTTATTATCAAATCCTTATCAATCGGTTTGACCGTCGGAAAGCTATATACTCCCGTACTGATCTTTTTACTTTCCAATATTTCAGCACCTTGTAAGGCATCATTCGCAATAGATCCAGTCACAAAAATAACAACATCGCCACCCTCTTTAAGACAAATCGCTTTACCTACTTCAAAATTGTCAAGTAAACTCTTATGTAAGACAGGCTCTCCCCCATGTCCATTACGAATAAAACACGGGCCATTAAAAGCAAATGCCGCTTTTGTAACCGCAATGGTCTCGATAGGATCGCAGGGACTAAATACTACAATATTCGGCAGAGCACGCATTATCGCCAAATCTTCCGTGGCGTGATGCGTTGCACCCAATGCACCGTAGTCGAATCCCACTCCACAAGATATTATTTTTACGTTTAAGTTATGGTAAGCTACATCATTTCGTATCTGCTCCAAACAGCGCATCGTTGCAAAATTGACGATTGAATAAGTGAACGGTATTTTCCCCTCTAAAGCCATGCCTGCGGCAATCCCTATCATATTTTGTTCCGCGATTCCTACATCTAAATACTGATTAGGAAACGCAGCCTGATATTCAGGGATATACGCAGTATCCCCTTTTATAAATTGCAAATTCGGGTTCTCTTTTGCAAGCTCATAAAGAGTATTAAAAAATGCCTTCTTCATATACTGTTAGCCTCCAATTCTCTAACTGCATTGACATAATCATCGCCTTGCGGAGACAAATGATGCCAAATTTTTTCGTTTTCCATAAATGAAACACCTTTCCCTTTTATGGTATGGGCAATAATGCAAATCGGCTTAGTTCCATGAATGAAATTTAGAGATTGTTTTAGCATTCCGACATCGTGACCATTCACCTCAATCACATGCCATCCGAAGCTATCCCACATCTTGGCAATATTTTTCCACGAGATAACATTCTCGCACCACTCATTCGCCTGTAACTTGTTATGATCGATCACCGCCGTGAGATTAGAAAGCTCATTATGCCCTGCAAACATGGCGGCTTCCCAAACTGATCCTTCAGCACATTCTCCATCGCCAAGCACTACATAAACCCGATGCTTCTTATTGTCACGTTTCGCCGCAACTGCCATTCCTGTGCCAACAGATAATCCCATTCCTAACGAACCGGTGGATAACTCAACACCCGGAACATTTTTATGAGAAACATGTCCGGATAACCGGCTTCCGTTGGAACATTGTGTAACCAGCTCTTCCACAGGAAAGAATCCCTTCTCAGCAAGCGCGGCGTAGACTGCCATACCGGCATGTCCTTTGCTTAGAATGAACCTATCCCTTTTATCATTCTTTGGATCACTTGGAAATATTCTCATCACATCGTTATACAGTACCGCAATAATATCCGCCACCGACAGTGCAGATCCAATATGGGAAACTCCCGAGATATGGGTCATTTCGACTATGTCCCGCCTTATCTGCCGCGCAAATTGTTCCGTTATCATAATTTCCCTCCCACAAAATACATTAGCTCATCTTCTACTGTTTGCAATGATGAATAATGAGGAGTATATACCGCATTTTCCAATACAGAGTAATAATGCGGCTTAACGCCTGTTTTAGAAACAGCTACTGAATCATCATAACAAACTTTCAGCCCATAATTATCCACAAACAGTCGGATTAACTCATCCTTTGAAACCGGTTGGCTGCTTCTTACATCAACAGCAGTATTAATTTTACCTGCTGACGCAATACCGAGAAGCAGCGCCGAGAAGTCGTCAAGATGGATATAATCTCTCCAAAAGTTCTCGCTTATGGCCTTAAACTCTGAGTTTGTCTTTATAGAATTGATCATTGCGCTCAGAAGATATGGATATTCTAAACTCATAAATCGACTGAAAAATCCAAATAAACGTATATCGACAATATTTAAAGCTTCAAACGCGCGATGTTTTGCCTCAGAATTAATCTTTGCGATTGAATAATAATCACCGGTTCTAATACTGTTTATATCTAGTTGGGTTTTTGTTGTTTTTTCAACAGGTTGCATGTAGTCAGCAGCATATGCCGCTCCGCTGCTGATATGGATTGACACCGAATCGAAATGCCTTTTCTGATAATCGAGTATGAGATTATCAAAATATTCCGTCGTCGCAAAAATATCGCTGGGTTTGCCTCCCGGAGTATCCCATACACCGATACCGTTGAATATTACATCATACTCATTTTCAAAAAACTTTTTATAGTTTTCAAAGTGTAGTTTACATGTTGAAAAATCACGAAGCAGTTCCAATTGTCTCAGTTTATCAGCCGCACGAGAGAATAGAAATATCTCGCTTTCTGGATCCTTCGAGAATACCCAAAAGGCGCATTTAGACAGATGTCCTGTGGCCCCTAAAATTGCTATTTTCATCGTTCGTCTCCCTCAAAGTTTAGTTTTTCATCAATGACAACTAATGGTCGTTTCATGCTTCGATTGTTAATACTTAGAATATACTCGCCAATAATTCCAAGAAAGAATAATTGAAGTCCTCCAAGAAAGAATATCCCAATCACTAACGACGGAATTCCCATTGGGTATTTTTCCCACCAAATCAACTTTAGCGCTAAGGCAATAATTGCGAAAATTAAACTTAATGCACTTATCAACGACCCAATAAATACCATAATGCGCAGCAGTGATTTCGTTGTTGCCGTAATAGACATCATTGCATAGTCATACTTAGCCCAAAACTTAAAATTAGATTTATCGCGAGTACCCTCTTCTTGTCTCACCGGTATGACCTTTGCCTGCTTGTCATATTCAGAGATTATGCCCGTAATAACTGGCTGAATATCGTCAATTTCCTGTAATATATCGATAAAACTTTTATCATATAGCCCATACCCTGTGACACCGTCTAATTGCTTATTGCCGGACATTTTGGTTATCATTTTATAATATAGGCCCCGCACGAATTTTATGAGCGCTGAACTGTACGAGCTGTTTCGTTGCCCCAATACAACCTTATATCCTTTTTCCCACCATTCAATAAACTCCGGCAAGTATTCCGGCGGGTCCTGCAAATCTCCCATTAACATAAAGGTTGCATCATATTTCCCAAAACGAAGGGAGGACAGACAATTCCTCGCCCAACCAAAATTGGTTATATTATGTACCCCTTTTGTATGCACTGGGTCTTCTTCGCAAACGCGCCGAATTTCCGACCATGTTTTTCCCTCATCGGGAGAACAGTCATCAACATAGATAATCTCATAATCATACTGTGCCAATTGCTGCGTAAACACTGCTGTCAACCGTTTATGCATTTTCGCGACACCTGCACTATCATTATAGCAAGGAATCACAACGCTAATACCTTTTCTCTCCTCTATCATTATGCTATCTCCTGAAACTTCGCAATATACTCAGACTGTCTAATGATCGCTACGTTATTTCTTTCACGCACTTCGTTGGATCGTATGGCTTCTGCAAATACGCCAATTGACTTCGTAAAACTATCATCAGGTTTGAGCTTATACTCTGTCACATCACTCCCAGTTTTCACAGTCACAGTCGGACAAAACTTGTCCGGAGCAGTAAATACTCGATCAGTAAACAGACTCCCTGTGCTTCCCCATACATCCAGTGAACAGCGGTAACTATTATCCATCCCAAATGCGATTTGTGCCGTTAGACCTCTTTTGTTCCGTAATGTTGCCGAACCGCTAATGTCCACTTCAAAACCGTGCTTATAGTCTAGCCTTGCCTCTGTGATCCCTGCTGTTTCACCCAACAGCAGCGATGCAAGCTTGATCGGATAGCCGCCGCAGTCAAGCAATGCTCCGCCCCCAAGCCCTTTATCATAGCGAAAATCACCTGCACTGCGAAATGGAAATCCGAAGTCAATTCGCATCAGCCTCAGTTCTCCAAGCTCCGACAGTTTAGATCGTATAAATTCGATCTGGCTGTGATATTGAAACATATAGTTTTCATGCAATGCAAGATTATTTTGCTCAGCAATCTTTATAAGTTCAGAAGTATCTTGCATTGATGTTGTAAACGGTTTTTCAAGCATAACGTGTTTTCCACATAGCAATGCTTTTTTGGCCCACTCAAAATGAAGAGCCGGTGGTAATGGAATATATACACAATCTATGTCACTATCGTTAAGCAGCTCATCATAGCCAGCATAGCCCTTTCCGCCGTATTCGCCGACAAACTTCATAGTCTTGTCCGCATTGCGCGAAGCAACTCCAGCAAAGTCAAAGGTATTCTTCAATGCAGGCAGAAAGCGGCGAAACGCTATATCTGATGTTCCGAGTATCCCTAACTTCATACTATACCTCCAAAAGTGATAATAAGTTTCTTAGCTGTATATTGAGAATATTATTTATCTGTGTGAGCTGATTCAGTGTACGATATGTGAGCCACCAGTACCCAGGAGGTACGTCAATTAGATCGAACTCAATGATGATATTCTTGTTCTGCTCATGATAGAACCGTCCCCCCTCTTCGGAGAGAACCACATCATATTTGATTCCCTGCTTTTCTTTATATCGATTAAAAAACAATTTATCAATATCACTCGTCGGCAGCTCTGATGCTTCAAGCTGAACCGTTGGCCCGAGTTCAATCCTATCAAAACATCCAACTTCTGGCTTTGCATGAACAAGAAACTCACATCCACCATCAGCGTTTATCCGAGTAAGCAGGCCAAACACCGCCATTCCCTGCGCCTCAAACAACGGCTGCTCCCAGTGGTGAACTTCACGCCCCCCTATGGAAATATCGCAGAACACTACTTTAAATGGATAATTTAACTTGCAAACAAACTCCTCAATACCATCTATCATTTTCGTTTCCCAATTTTTTAACGAATACAATGGTACGAGTTCGGATTTACCCTCATGGAACATTTTATAGTTGTTGATGTAATGATACACCTTCGGTAAAATATCTGCCTGTTCACCCTCAATGATTGACCTTATCAATGCAGGATTGTTAACACTATTAAGGGAGTGTAATCCAGCAGCAAATTTGTAAAATGGTATGCAAGATAAAACCGTGCGGGTATCCATATTTACAAGATTATTATAATGCATCAATGCTTTTATCTGCCCTAGCGTCATCCAGCGATGAGATGGCAATACCTCAACGGACTCCTCTGTGTGAATAATGATATTACGGTTTCGCTTTCCTAAGAAGCGGCTTGATTGCTCAGACTGAATTTGATCAATAACAATTTCATGTGGCTTTGCATTTAAAAAATAGTCTAAATATGCCGGCTTAGCCCCGCCATGCATTTGGGAAAAATTACTCTTTGTAGCCTGAATTGTAGGTGAAATTTGAACATGGTTGACGTTTCCCGGCTCGATCTTGGCCTGCATGAGAAAGTGCATTACTCCTTCAATCTCACAGCTTAAGATACCAAGATATCCGATTTCATCCTGAATGATAATCGGTTGTCCCTGCAGTTTTCCGTCATTCGTTTCCCATTCCAACCCATAAATTTTGAAAAAACTGTCATTACGGTTGCAAATACAACCTTTTGCATTATCGTAATACCAAAATTTATTGTCTCCGAGTTTCGCTTTTACAATAGAAACGGAAACCTCTTCATTTCGCTCCCGAATCCAGTCAAGTAACTGTTCTATTTTCCAAGCTCCAACTTTTGCTACCCAACTCCGCGAAATAGAGTTTGAAGCATTACTCATGCCACTACCTCGCTTCCCTTTCTTATGAAGGTGGCAACTTTGAGTTCTCCGTCAATTTCGACTTGCTCAAACTGCGCTTCCAACGTATTCGTAACCGACGGCAGTATTGGAACCGGCTCATAATAAAGGTATATCACATTTTTCCTCTCAATATCTTCAGGAGTTATAACGCACTGGACTATAATATCAAGCGGGGCATTCCGCCACTTCTGCATCAAATAATAATCTTGCCATGCGATGAGTGGCGCATTAGGGCCGTATATGATCAAAGTATCAGAATCATAAACTGTATTTGTTCGTGTGTAAAGCCAGTTTGCCACCTCATAATAGTGCTGATGCCTTACCACCAACCAACTAATTAAGTTTAAATGGCAAAAAATTGCCATGCCTATTGTTTTCACACTGTCACTTTGCATAGTAAAACTTGACTCCTCATCCATTATAACGTCTTTCAACGTTTTCTTTCAAACACTTTAATGCGCAAGTCATCCCTTGTTTCCTTAAGCTCATATAATCTCAAAAATTCTTCCTTCTCGTTAACAAGCTGCTCTGGATTCGGGAGGCTCCAGGAGGCGTATAGATATACTGTTTGCGCGTTTTCCAATATTTCCTTTGATATATTCCACTGAGTTATCGCGTTGACTGGTTCTCGCCTCCCTTGACGAGTGATATAATATTCTTGAAAACCATAATCGTCATCTAATGACAGCAGTATCGTCTCCGGAGAATAAATATCGCTTTGGCTTAGCAGCCAGTTTGCCGTATTTCGATTGGGGTCTTGAGGTAAATTAGGAATCACCTGATATACGTTAATAATTAAAAAGCCTGCAAGAAGAATATATGCATATCTAAACATTTTGTTTTTCCCATATAAATAATCCAGAGCTAATGCACAAATGAAAATTGCAAAAGGAAACAATCCACAATAGTAACGTTCTATTAAAATTCTATTTTTAAAGATGTTATAATGTGGATCTACAAATGCTCCATAAGCATAAAAAAATAAAATAAATCCCCACACCATGCATACAGAAAAGATAGCAAAAAAATCTTTCAGTTCAAAGGATTGTTTAGTATATTTAGAGAGAAATGATTTTAAGACAACCAGTAGGGATCCTACTATAAAAACAATCAGCAATATATTAAGATTACCAGTCAAATATCGAAAAACTTGCAGTGCATCAGAAATATTAGCACGCCGTTCCGGAAACCAAGAAGATACATCATATTTATGTATTAAGAAATAAATCAGCCATGGTAAAAATAATATACCAGCAATAACATAAGAAAAAATTGCGTATACCTTGATTCTATTTTTTATGCACAGAAAAAAATCTGCAATAAAATATCCCATGCAAATAAACAATCCATAATAATGGGAATAAGCTACAAATGCCAAAGAGATACCAAACATAAAAATTGCTTTGCCGCTCATATTTAGAAAATATTCTGATCGCCTAATATAAATCAAAAAACTGAGAGTAGAGAAAAAGAGAAGAAAAGCATAAGAGCGAATCTCAAATGCTATTTGAAATATTGTTGTCGAGGTTGCAGCCAAAAAACATGCAAGAACACCAACGCGGACGTTTTGAAGCCTTGCTCCAATTACACCAATTAAAAAAATACTTCCACTCACAAAAAAACCCGGGAAAAGATACAGCCACTTCTCACCATATGGTGCAATTCGATACCACAAGGAAAAAACAAAACCAAATAAGGGTGGGGTAAGATCAACTCCAGAAGCACAGGCAGGTATTACTCGAGCAAAAAACTTAGAGGTAGATATTTGTACCAATTCATCGCTATTAAACGGTTGTGTATTTCCATAGAGCCAAGTAAAAAGCAACACTGCCAATGCAAGGATAGTATATACAAGTCGGTCCCAATCCTTTAAATAGTGTTCCTTTTTCTCGCTTACATTACTAAATTTAATCATAAGTTGTTTATGCCTCCCAAACGCATAATGTATTATATCAGAGTTCGCATCATTATACTATAGTAACGGTATCAATCATGCCTGAAGAGTATTACCAAATAGGCTCTGCCATGTTGAACCTCCTTCACACTGACAGAAAAATATAAAATGAGACCCGCCAGCATATTTATCTGATCCATACTGTTATTATAAAAAGAAACTCCGAGTATCGTTCAAGTTCCAATTAACTTTATGGCTAGTACATGCACGAGGTAAGTCCTCAGCGAAACCTTACCAAATAAATGAATTTATTCTTAAATCGCCCACTAGAAGTTGGGGGCTTTTCTTCCAATGATAATGCTCGGCAAAAAACGACGCAACCATCAGAACGGCCCCAACACTCCCAATATGACTTATAACACCACTATTGGGGACCCATTCCGCATACTGATTAAATATGTCTCTACAACCGTTATTATCCATTCAGCAAAAATGCCCTAAAATATTCGTTCTCGTTTATCCCAAATCACACCCAGCAGAAGTGGCATCTATGTTTCCATCACCAATATCACCCTTCCCTTGCAAATAGAACTCATACCGATCGCAGATCTCCTGCGCTTCTCCAAATGCAATCTGTCTGCCGTGATCTAACCATAGCACTTTGTTGCATAGTTCACGAATCTGCTGCAACGAATGCGAAACAAGAATTGTCGTGGCACCACGAGAAATAATTTCACGCATCTTTTCAGCGCTTTTCGTCTGAAATGCACCGTCACCCACAGATAGCACCTCGTCTAAAATAAGGATATCCGGATTTACCATTGACGCAATCGAAAAAGCAAGGCGAGATTTCATTCCAGAAGAAAGCTGCTTAAACGGTCTATTTTCAAATTCCCACAACCCGGCAAAATCTATAATTTCACTATATTTATCATCCATAAACTGCTTGGTATAACCCAGCATAGCACCACGCAAATACGCATTCTCTTTCACGCTCAAATCGCCGTCAAAACCACTCCCAAGCTCCAAAAGGGCAGCCACCTCTCCATAGGCATTTATCGTGCCTCTGGTGGGAACCATAATTCCTGCTACAGCCTTGAGAAGAGTTGATTTTCCTGCGCCATTTGAGCCGATAATCCCAAGCATGTCCCCTTCTTCCAGCTCAAAGGTCACGCCATCCACAGCCATAAATTCCTTTACGTGATAATTTCGCGTCAGCTTCCTCATCACATACTCTTTCAACCCGATATCTTTAAAGTCTCCGGTTATATACCGGATCGCAATATTTTCCGCCTTTATCGCAATACCCATTAAGCAACTCCTGTTTATACATAATATAAAAAGCTATGGTTCTTTTTCTTGTAAATCAAATATCCCACGGCAAAGGCTACAATAGAATATCCTGCCGCGATAAGGTGAAGCCAAATTGAGGGGATATCTCCTTCAATAACAATCTTTCTTACGTATCTGATATATACATAAATCGGATTCAGTAAAAACAGGTTTTTTCCAATTTGTGAAAACCCGTCAATGCTGTAAAATATTGCAGACATATACATAAGCAACAGTGTAAAAATACTATATAGATATTGAATATCTCGAAAAAACACGTAAAGCGCCGATAGGATAAGCCCCATGCCCAGATTGAAGATTACTAAGCATAGAATGGGATACAGCAGGAAAACAAACTTCCAGGTGACATCAATTCCGTCCAGCAGCACAAAAGCGAAAAAGATTGCTAGAGTTATCCCAAAATTAATAAGCGAAGACACATTCTTTGAAAAGAGAAACATATACTTTGGAACATTAACCTTAGTAAATATCTCTGCATTATTTAATAGAGACGTCATTCCCTCATTAGTCGAATCACTGAAGAATGAAAAAATTAGTTGTCCTGCAAAAAGATAGATGGTGTAGTGCGAAATATTGGAACCCAATAGATTTGAGAAAACCAAATGCATCACAAAAAGGGTAAGGAGAGGAGAAATCACACTCCATGCCATTCCAAGAATCGTTCTTTTATATTTCTTGGTAAAGTCTCTACGTACCAATTCACTGAACAAAAAATAGTTTTTTTTGAATTTCTGTATAGTCTTCAATGTTTTCCCTCTTCCCAAAGTAATATCTTTATTCCTTAAAACTCTCACTTGGCACAAAGCAAACATAATATAAGTCATCACGTTTTCGGTTAACTGATTTAATTATCTTTTTAAACTGAGGCTGACACACATCGACTATTGCATCATCAATCATTCTATGGCCTGAGGCAGGCGATGGATCATACTCCTCATACGGGCAGTAGAACATAGAGAATTTTCTTGCTATACTATTTACCTTTTTTATAAAGCTCAATGGCTCTTCCAAATGCTCGATCGTATGCGAACAAAAACAAAAATCATAAAGATTATTTTCCATTGTGAAAATATCTTTAAATAGGTATTGATTAATATAGGGCTGTGTTTTAGAAAATTTTTCCCAGGACTCGTCAATGTCCAAAGCATCTACGATTAATTTCAGCCCAAACGCCCAGTGATTGTCACTAAAAATTTGCCCAAGAAAATTACTTCCAACTCCAGATCTTGCTCCAACATCAAGCAGTGTGTATTCTGTCCAGCGCGGTAAATTGACTTCAACGCAATATTCATAAAAATATTGTAAACAATCAACTATGTTATTCAAGGTCTGAACGTCATAAATTTCAATGTCTCTATATTTTAATACGGCATCCAGATTTATATCTCCGGTAAGTTGAAGTCCTGTCCTCGTTAACCCTGTACTGGATTGAAAGAAGTCAGGCATACTCTGCTTTTTTATTTGAAAATATATTCTTTTAAAATTATCACCTTTTAATAAATAATCTACAACCTGCTGGTCATTCAATCTAAACAACTTCTCAAACATCTCCATTTTCGCCCTTCTTTATATCTTGAATAATGCACTGCGCAATCCGTTCACCGCATTTGCCGTCATAATAGGGAACACACTCATGAAATGCTTCGTTCCGCTCTTGTTTTTTATGATCCTTCCCTTGCCTACACATATCTAAAAATCCAATCATATCAATACAATTGGTCCCTTGATAATAGCTTTCCGTTAGAGACGCGATTGCCTGTGTCATCGGCTCTTGATAGTCGGAATTGTACAGATACAAGACGGGGACATCCAACGCCCCAGCCTCAACCATTATAGCACTTCTATCTGTCATGATAAAGTTTGCATTAACTAAGGCAGGCCTGTAATCATCATCCGTAAAAATAAAAGTATTTTCACACGTTTTAATTGTCTCGAACAATTCCACGGCTTCTTTGGCAGCACCTTCTATCCATTGACACATTTCGATAAATTTGGGATGGGGCATGAAAACAAAGAATACATCCGGGAATTCCTTTAACTGCTCAGCAAAGGCAATATACTCCTTTAAATATGGTGTGATTTGAACTTCCCCTTCATTCGTCGTAATTCGGTTTGGGAAATGTGCCTTCCACAGACATATTTTTCGCCCGTTTACTTTCAAGTACAGTTCTTGAGGCAGACGATATTTTTCTTTATGAAACAGGCTGTCAAATTTAGGAAGCCCAACAGATCTTATGGCATTATAATTTGGAGAATACTTTTTATATTCTTCAATCATTTTTCCCGATAATGTAAACGCCCTCCAAGAATTTATTATAATTTCATTGCTAAATTGCTCACGTCTTGCCTTCGTTGTATCTCCAATTTCTATTCCATATGGAATATACACAATCCGTATTCCTTTTGCCTTAATATTCCGGGACCAACTTTCATACTTTCTATGCCATTTATCAAACGGTGTTTGAACTACCATAACATGAGGTTTATATAAATCAATATAAAAATCCTCAAATTCAATAAACGGAACCTCTTCCGCCTGCAAAAACTCACGGGCAGTTTGAATTTGTACAGTTTCATCGACAACATCATCTAGCAATACTAATTTAACATCAAACTGTTCATTGTTAATACACTCTCCATAGAAGCTCTCCCATGATGGCCAAAAGGAGGCAATTTGAAACAGGAAAACAATTCTTATTTTTTCATTGTCTCTATACGGAATCAAGTTTTCTCGATAGCCTTCTTCGGCATATCTCATATCAAGTTTTTCCAAAATCTTGTTTTGAATATCAGTCTCTTTCAAGATTCTTTGTTCTGCCTCCCAGATACGGCCATCTAAGGTTTGCAAAATTCGTTTTTCTGATTCCCAAATACGAGAATCCAAGGTTTGCAATATGTTTTTTTCCATGATGCCTATCTGGTCTAAGATGCTTTGTTGTGCAGCAATATTTTCTTCCATATTCGTGTAATGCGTGTTGAGTTCTTGCTTCAGTTCCTCTTTATAATCCCATAAATGCCCATCATGATCATGTACTATCTTTTCTAAATAAGATTGCTTATCCGAAACCTTATAAATGCCATTACGGGTTTCTTGTAGCGGCACAAAAATCCGCGTGCGAAAAGGACCATAGAAGGGACGTAGCATGTTTTTTATTAACAATTTAAAACGTTTTTTCAAGGACATCCTAGGAGAGCTTGTTTCAGTTTGGCTGGTTTCATAAACAATGCTATCACCCTTTGACCAAGCAATTCTCTGATGTATAACTTTCTCCAAAGCTTTGGGCTCATAAACTTTCAATTTTGTATTCTGTTCCAAAATAAGGTTCATCAACTGCTCATGTCTTTTTTGTAACTCCTCCGAATTATAAAAAGGGTTTGTCCAGCCTGCCAAAAGAATTCTATCTTCCTCAGGGATCTCAATCTTTAGTTGTTCTCTAAGAACTCCTGCAACAATACCTCTTGCTTCCAAATCAAATCGATCAGCTTTCCCTGACGTAATGTTTTCCCCATTCCAGCGGTATTCGCCCAGCACCTCTGAAAGTGTTGCAAAATTAAGCACATGAATAGCCCGAGACCATAATTCAAAATC
>CAMJRV010000010.1 GCA_946408315.1 uncultured Bacillota bacterium
GATTAAAAAAAAGGGCGATTTGCAGGCGAAGCAATTGGTTGAAGCTGCGCGGAGGAATGCCGAGGCGCTGCTTGCCGACGCCCGGACCAAGGCGGAAGCGGAATATCGTGACAGGATGAACAAAGCTGAACAGGAAGCCCAGACTTTTTATGACCGCGCCATGGAACAGACGGAAATTCAATGCGAGGAGCTTTTGTCCCAGGCAGAAAAAAACCTGGAGCAAGGCGTTTCTATCATCGTGGAAAGGGTTGTGAGTTAAGTGGCTATCGTTGAAATGAAAAAGATCTCCATATTGGGACTGACCGCCGTGAGAGAAGGGCTGATGGAAGAGCTGATGGACCTGGGGGCCGTGGCGCTCAACTCGCAGGAGTCAAAGCTGGCGGATGAGGAATGGGCGGCTCTTGTGTCGCCGGACGGCGATGAAGCGGAGGCTCAGCGTCTTGAGGGACAAATCGTCAAGGCTTCCCTGGCGCTGGATGTCATCTCTAAATACGACACGGTCAAAAGCCCTCTTTTTAAGACGAGGAGAATGATCTCTCCCCAACAGTTCCGGCAGATCCTTGGGGAAAAAGAGGAAATCTGGAACCATGCGGAACAGATACTCACCCTGTATCACGAGCTGGGCCAGCTGAAATCCGAGGAGAACAGGGTAAAGGCGGAACAGCTTTTTCTGGAGCCCTGGTCGGCCTATGAGGCGCCGCTGGAGCTGCAATCTACCAAATGCGCCGCTCTCCTGATGGGGACCGCACCCAATGCCGTGGAGCCGGACCAGCTGGCAGAGGAGCTGGATGAGATAACCGCAGCGTATGAGATCAACGTGATTTCAAGTGATTTCGAACAGCGCTACCTGTCCGTTCTATGCCTGAAAAGAGAGCGGGAGCTTGTGTTGGAAGCGCTGATGCGCTACGGTTTCAACCGTATGACCTTTAAGGACATGAGAGGAACGCCGGCGGAAAACTTGACGGCTTACGAAAGGCAGTTCGCGGAGATCGAAACCAGAAGAGCAGAACTGGAAGAACGGATCAGGGACGCGGTTCGGTGGAAATCGGAGATCGAATGTCTCATTGACGATCTGACCATGCAAAGAGATAAGGTAAAGATCAGAGAGAGGCTTTTAAAAACAAGGGAAACCTTCTGCATGGACGGCTGGCTGCCTGTAAAAAAAATACCGGCGGTGGAGAAGCTGGTGCTTGAGAAAGGCTGCTGCTATGAAATTTCCACGCCGGACAACGGCGATGAGATCCCTGTTCTGCTCCGAAATTCCTCAGTGGCAGAGCCCTTTGAAGCCATTACAAAGCTGTACGGCATGCCTTCCGATAAAGCCGTAGATCCCACGCCCTTTCTGGCACCCTTCTACTGCCTGTTTTTCGGGATCATGCTGGGCGATGCGGGGTACGGCATAATTATGACGGCCGCCTCATTTTTTATCCTGAGAAAATACAGGTTGGAAGGAATGGCGCGCCAACTGATAAAAATGTTCTTCTATTGCGGCATCTCTACCGTTTTTTGGGGCGCTCTGTTCGGAAGCTGGTTCGGAAATATCGTATCCAGCGTGGCGGGAGTTTTTTTTGAAAAAAACATTGCGATCAGGCCCCTGTGGTTTGATCCTGTCTGGGACCCTCTGAAGTTGCTCTTTTTCTCTTTTCTTGTGGGAGCCATACACCTGATGGTGGCGCTGGGCCTGCGGGCATATATCCTCATCAAAAATGGAAAGCCTCTGGATGCCCTTTGTGATGTGGGATTCTGGTATCTGGTGTTTGGGGGAATCGCGCTGATGATCGTACCGGGGACCTTTGAGGCCGGCAAATGGGTGGCGGCCGCCGGCGCCGCAGGTCTGCTGCTGACGGGAGGAAGAGCGAAAAAGAGTATTTTCGGCAAAATTACCGGCGGCTTGGGAGCGGTATACGGTATCGTCAATTACTTTGCCGACATTTTGTCCTACTCCCGGCTTTTGGCGCTGGGGCTGGCCTCCGGCGTCATTGCCCAGGTAATCAATACCATGGGTTCTCTGGCGGGCGGAGGGATTTTGGGAGCAGTCCTCATGATCGTTGTAGGGGTCGGCGGACACTCTTTTAATCTGGCGATCAACGCGCTGGGAGCCTTCGTTCATTCCTGCAGGCTCCAGTATGTTGAATTCTTTGGGAAATTCTTCGGAACAGAAGGAATCGCCTTCGAACCATTTGACCGAAAGACAAAATACGTATTGATTCATAAGGAGGGAAATTAAATGGAAGTCATCAATCTAATCCTGGATGGAAAATTTCTGGCGATCTTTGGCGCCGCCCTTGCCACTTTATTGCCTGGCATCGGAAGCGCCCGGGGCATGGCAATGGTCGGAGAGGCAGCAGCGGGGGTCCTGGCGGAGGATTCCAGGAAATTCGGCCAGTGTCTGATCCTTCAGGCGATTCCGTCGACTCAGGGAATCTACGGACTCCTGATCGCGTTTCTCATCATGATGAAAATCGGGATGGTGGGGGAAAACGGCATGTATGAGTTAACCATTCTGGAAGGACTGCATCTCCTTGGCGCGGCTCTCCCCGTAGCCATAGTGGGAATCTTTGCAGGAATATTGCAGGCCCGGGTAGCCACGGCAGGCGTCATGGTCATCGCCAAGAAGTCCCAGGAGCTTGCCAAGGTGCTGATCCTGGCAGCTATGATAGAGACCTACATCGTGCTTGCGCTGCTTGTTTCATTCCTGATGCTGAACGGGATATCCATTAGCGCGGCATTTTAACCGGCCGCAATCAAAATATCGAGGATGTGAGAGAATGGGCATAGAAAATATTACCGCCGTCATTTTAGGCGAAGCGACGGACAGTGCCGGCCGTGTCTTGGAAAAAGCGCGGGAGACTGCGGAAGAAATTATGGAACAAACCGAAAAGACGGTGCTGGAGCTTACGGAAAGCTCGTTTCAAAAGGGAGAGAGGGACGCCGCCGCGCTGAAGGAAAGAAAGCTTTCCATTGCGGAGCTGGATGGGCGGAAGCTGCGCCTTGGAGCGAGGCACAGGGCCATTGCCAAATGCTTTGGAGCCGCCATGGAAAGCCTCGAAAATATGGATGAGGCGGACTATATCGATTTTCTCGGAAAAAAAATCAGCCAGGCCGCGGGCAACGGAGGCGGCGTCGTACTGTTTAATGAAAAGGATCAAAAGACGGTGGGCAGCCGCGCAGTAGACCTGGCAAACGCCTTGCTGGACGACCGGCAGGTAAGCTTGGGAGCGGAAACGATTTCCGCCAGAGGCGGATTCATCCTGCGGGCCGGCAACCTGGAGATTAATTCCACTCTGGAGGCTATGCTGGAGTCTATGAAGGAGGATGTCATTCCCCAGGTGGCGGCTGCATTGTTCCCCCAGCCCGAGGAATCTGAGAGGAGGAGCTTTTGAGCAAACAAAGTGATTATATATTTGCTTCCGCGCGGGTGCGCGGGGTGGAAAAATATTTGCTTTCACAGGAAAAAATCGACAAGCTGCTGGACGCCGCCACATCTGCCGACGCCTTAAAGATCCTCTACGACATGGAGTACGGCGACGGGGAAGAGCCGGTGAGTCCGGAACAGTTCGAAAAGCTGCTGACGGAAGAGCATAATTGGGTGTACGGGTTTATTTCATCCATCGCGCCGGATCCCCAGGAGTTCACCATGTTCCGGTATCCCTACGACTACCATAATCTGAAGGTGCTCCTGACGGCGGAATATAAAATGGTCGATCCCAGGCCCATGCTTTTGGAGTTTGGCTCTATCAATACGGAACGGCTGGAAGCCATGGTCCGGGACCGGGAGTTTTCTTCCATGACCCCCATGATGAAAAGCGCGGTTCTCGACGCCATCGACGTATTCGCAAAGACAGGAGACCCTCAGAAGATCGACCTGATCCTGGATAAAGCCTGCTACGGCGACATGCTGGCGGCGGCCGAGAAGATAAAAGCGGGACGCTTTCTTCTGGACTATGTAAAGCTTTCCATCGACACGATCAATATGAAGACCTTTGCCAGGGTGAGAGTCTTGCGGAAATCTCAGGACTTTTTCTCCAGGGCCTTCCTGGAGGGGGGAAACATACCGGAAAAACTGTTTCTCGAAAGCTACGACGAGTCCCTGGAGCAGCTCACTGAACGGCTTCTTCCCTTTGGATTTCACGCGGTGCTGGCTCAGGGCGGCGCCATGCTGAAGGAAACGGGAAAATTTACCTTGCTGGAAAAGCTTTGCGACGATAAAATCATCCAACTGATCAGAACGGCCAGATATGTGACCTTCGGAATAGAGCCCTTGGCCGCCTACCTGATCGGAAAGGAATATGAGATAAAGTCGGTAAGGATCATTATGGCCGGCAAGCTGGCGGGCCTTCCCAACGAAGTGATCCGGGAAAGGGTAAGGGAAACTTATGTATAAGATAGCTGTGATCGGCGGCCGCGAAAGTATTCTGGGCTTTAAGGCTCTGGGACTGGAGGTCTTCCCCTGCCTCTCGTGCGAGGAAGCGAGAGAGACCCTTCACCGAATTGCAGGGGAAGGCTACGGAATCATTTACCTCACAGAAGGGTTTTGCCGGGACATGGAGGAGGATATCGCCCGATATCGGTATATGCGCATCCCCGCTGTCATTCCCATCCCCGGCATGCATGGAAGCTTTGGAATCGGTATGACCAATGTCAAACGATGTGTTGAGTGCGCCGTTGGCGCGGATATTCTGTTCGGCGGTCAGCCGGCGGAAAACAAAAACGGGGAAAGCGAGGTGACCTAAAAGTGGGAACAATTGTAAAAGTGTCGGGGCCCCTGGTGGTTGCGGCAGGCATGCAGGACGCCAATATGTTCGACGTCGTGGGTGTGAGCGATCAGGGCCTTATCGGCGAAATCCTTGAAATGCGCGGCGATTTAGCCTCCATTCAGGTGTATGAGGAAACGGCGGGACTGGGACCGGGAGAGCCGGTGGTTACCTCGGGGGCCCCCCTTTCCGTAGAACTGGGACCCGGCCTGATCGGGACCATGTATGACGGGATACAAAGGCCGCTGGAAGCGATCAGGGCTATGGTGGGAAGCAACATCACCAGAGGCATTCGGGTGCACGGTCTGGATCGGACGAAGATGTGGGCTTTTGAGCCTGCCGTTCAAGCGGGGGAACCGGTAGAGGCGGGGGACGTAATCGGAACCGTACAGGAGACGGTGATCGTTCTCCACAAGATCATGGTGCCTTACGGCGTTTCGGGAATCGTAAAAGAGATTAAAAAAGGCGAATTTACCGTGAAGGATACCGTCTGCGTCGTGGAAAGGGAAAACGGAGAAATCGTTCCCGTCACCATGATGCAAAAATGGCCCGTAAGGCGGGGAAGGCCTTACCGGGAAAAATTGTCTCCCGAAATGCCTCTGCTGACGGGGCAGAGGGTCATCGATACCCTTTTTCCCATTGCAAAAGGCGGGGTCGGCGCTGTGCCGGGACCGTTCGGAAGCGGGAAGACCGTGGTGCAGCATCAGCTTGCCAAGTGGGCCGAGACGGATATCGTGGTCTATATCGGCTGCGGCGAGCGGGGAAATGAGATGACCGACGTGCTCATGGAGTTCCCGGAGCTGAAGGACCCCAAATCGGGAGAGCCCCTGATGAAGAGGATCGTTCTCATCGCCAACACCTCCGACATGCCTGTGGCAGGGCGGGAAGCTTCTATTTATACGGGAATTACCATTGCCGAATATTTCCGTGACATGGGCTATTCCGTGGCGCTGATGGCCGATTCCACCTCCAGATGGGCGGAGGCTCTCAGAGAGATGTCCGGCCGCCTGGAGGAAATGCCCGGAGAAGAAGGCTATCCCGCCTACCTCTCATCCCGTCTCGCTCAGTTCTACGAAAGAGCTGGGAGAGTGATCGCCCTAGGCAAAGAAGGGCGAGAGGGAACGCTTACCGCCATCGGAGCGGTATCTCCGCCGGGGGGAGACATTTCCGAGCCCGTATCCCAGGCTACCCTTCGCATTGTAAAGGTATTCTGGGGTCTGGACTCAGCGCTTGCCTACAGGCGTCATTTTCCCGCCGTCAACTGGCTGACCAGCTATTCCCTGTATTCGGATAAGATGGATCGCTGGTTTGCAGAGCAGGTTCACCGCGACTTCCCGGCTATGCGGGCCCTCACGCTGAAGCTGCTTCAGGAAGAGGCGGAGCTCAACGAGATCGTACAGCTTGTCGGGGTGGAGGCCCTTTCCGATCAGGACAGAATTAAATTGGAAGCGAGTAAATCAATCCGTGAGGATTATCTTCACCAGAACGCCTTCCACGACGTGGACACCTACTCCTCCAAGGAAAAGCAGTATATGTTGCTGAAACTGATTCTATCCTATTATCATCTCAGCATCGCCGCTGCCGACAAAGGCGCGGATTTCAACTCCCTTGCGGCTCTTCCCGTCAGGGAGTCCATCGGAAGGTTCAAATACGTTGAGGAAAGCAACACGGCTCAGGTCTATGCCTCCATTGAGAGGGAGCTTTCAGACAGCATTCATGCGCTGGTGAATACGGGAGGTGAAGAAGAATGATCAGAGAATACAGGACCATAGCTGAAATCGCCGGTCCCCTCATGCTTGTAAAGAACGTGGAAAACGTAAAATATGACGAACTGGGAGAAATCGAGCTGACAAACGGAGAGACGAGAAAGTGCAAAGTCCTCGAGATCAACGGAAGCAACGCGCTGGTGCAGCTGTTCGAAAGCTCCGCAGGCATCAACCTGGCGGAAAGCAAGGTACGCTTTCTCGGAAAGGGAATCGACCTGGCGGTGTCCATGGACCTGCTGGGGCGCGTGTTCGACGGCCTGGGAAGGCCCATCGACGGGGGTCCCTCCATCATTGCGGATAAACGGATGGATATCAACGGCATGCCCATGAATCCTGCGGCCAGAGACTATCCCGCCGAGTTTATTCAAACGGGCGTATCGGCCATCGACGGTCTGAACACTTTAGTGAGGGGACAGAAACTGCCCATCTTCTCGGGTTCCGGTCTCCCTCATCCCCAGCTGGCGGCCCAGATCGCCCGACAGTCCAGAGTATTGGGCGCCGACAGCAAATTCGCCGTGGTATTCGCGGCCATCGGAATTACCTATGAGGAGGCGGACTTTTTCATCTCCGATTTCCGGCAGACCGGAGCCATCGACAGGACAGTCCTGTTTATGAATCTCGCCAACGATCCGGCCATCGAGCGTATTTCCACGCCCCGTATGGCCCTGACCGCCGCCGAATACCTGGCATTTGAAAGGAATATGCACGTGCTGGTTATTCTGACGGATATCACGAACTACGCGGAAGCCCTGAGAGAAGTATCCGCCGCCCGGAAGGAAGTGCCGGGAAGACGTGGTTATCCGGGCTACTTGTATACGGACCTGGCGACTCTTTATGAAAGAGCCGGAAGAAAGCGAGGCTTTGAAGGTTCCATTACGATGATTCCCATCCTGACCATGCCGGAAGACGACAAGACCCACCCCATTCCCGACCTGACGGGATACATCACGGAGGGCCAGATCATCCTTTCCAGAGAGCTGAACCGAAAGGGGGTCATACCGCCCATCGACGTGCTGCCGTCCCTTTCAAGACTAAAGGATAAGGGCATCGGCCGCGGAAAGACGAGAGAGGATCATTCGGACACCATGAATCAGCTCTTCGCCTTTTACGCCCGGGGCAAGGAATGTAAGGAATTGATGGCTATCTTGGGAGAAGCGGCCCTGTCCGATACGGATAAGCTGCTGGCCAGATTCGCTGATGCCTTTGAAGAAAAATATGTATCCCAGGGCTATGATGTGAATCGAACCATCGCGGAAACGCTGGAGCTGGGCTGGAAGCTTCTGACCATCATGCCCAAAAGCGAAATGAAGCGGATCCGCGACGAATATCTGGAGAAATATCTGCCGGAAGGTGATCCGTCATGACAAGGCTCAATGTAAACCCTACCAGAATGGTGCTCAGCTCTCTGAAAAAGAGACTGCGGGTCGCGGTTCACGGTCATAAGCTGATGAAAGACAAGCGGGATGAACTGATGAAACGCTTTCTTGAGCTGGCCAGGGAGAACAGAATTTTGAGGGAGACCGTGGAAAAACAGTTGATGGAGGTGCACAGCAGCTTTACCATTGCCAGCGCCGTCATGTCTTCCCAGATGCTGGAGCAGGCTCTGATGTATCCCAAGCAGAGGGTGTCGGTGGAAGTGGAAAATAAAAATGTCATGAGTGTAAATGTCCCAGTGTTCCGCTTTACCACAGATACGGATGACGAATCCAACCTCTATCCCTATGGCTTTGCGTCCACTTCGGGGGAGTTGGACGTGGCCATAGCAAAACTGGCGGAGGCTTTCCCCAATTTGCTGAAGCTGGCCGCCATAGAAAAAGAAGGAAGCCTGCTTTCCGATGAGATCGAAAAGTGCAGAAGAAGAGTAAACGCCTTGGAATATGTCATCATTCCAAGGCTTCAGGAGACCATTCGATACATTGTGATGAAGTTGGATGAGAACGAGCGCGGAAGCCAGATTCGCCTCATGAAGGTAAAGGATATGATGGTCAAAAAGGCCATCGAGGAGAGAATCAGAATGGATGAAGAGCAGCTTGCGGAAAGCCGGTCCGACTAGCCCCAATTGCAGACCTGGTTGATTCTCTCTGTCGTTTTCTTCAAAGAAAGCTCCCGGAGCATGTCCAAATTTTTCTTTCGCAGCTTTCGGCCGAGGAGCTCTTCCTGATCTGCCTTTTTCAGCAGCTTGCCCTCCCGGTATCTCCTGATCAGCTCCTCCGGCTCCAGATCGATCAGCTCCACCCGTTCCGCGCAGTCAAAGATAAAGTCCGGGATCCGTTCGCCTCCAGGGACCCGCAAGGCGGCTGCAACGGCCTGGTTCAGACTTTCAATCTCTTCTGCGTTTACCGTCGTATACACATCGATCCCTGCGGCCAGCAGCTCCTCGATATCTTGAAACCTCTTTTCATGCTTCGCGCCGGAGGCGTTCGTGTGAGCCATCTCGTCCACCAGGATGATCTGAGGCCTCCTGCGCAGGGCGCCGTCCAGATTAAATTCGGCAAAGGCCCCCCGCCTGCCGACCACCAGCTTCAGCGGAAGCGTTTCCAGGCCTTCCGCCATCTCCAATGTTTCCGGACCCGAGTCCGGATTTATGTACCCGATCACGATATCGAAGCCTCTTCTGGATTCCTGGTGAGCATCCTTCAGCATCGTATAGGTCTTCCCCACTCCGGACGAATATCCGAAGTATATCTTTAATTTCCCTCTTATTACCATATCAATCCCCTCTTTTTTACACCCGGCTCCGCTTCTTTTTCAAACAGCCGGGCATCCCCTTTTAGTCAATTTACGAAACGATTCCTCCAATAACTACAGCATACCCCAAATTCGGTATATTTTGCGCATTTTTTTACATCAAGTTTCGACAGAAAGCACAGAAAAAAGACCTCAGCTTCGTCTATATGTTGCGTTTTCCCGAGGTCTTCAAGCATTTCATTTCCATATGTAGTTTGATTCATTTATACATTTTCGATGCTTTTCAACGGAACGCGAGGTTCAGAAAAAAGCCTACCACCGTCCATGACAAATAGGAAAACTGCATCAGATGATTCCCGATTCCCAGCGGCAGCGACGCGACGGAAAAAAACGGGCTTAAAAACCAATGGGCGCCGATAACGGCGAAAATCAAAATCGGAAGTACGTAGACCCATTTGTTTTTTGCTTTCGTAAACCTTGGATTGGCAACGGTCCCAATCGTGACCCCAATCAGTAGATAGACGGCGTACATGGCGGCAATCGGGACCCACCGGAAATCTCCGGTACTGGAGTTGATCTGCGCCAGCTGGCCGTTGAGCCAGGAGCCTGCCACCATCAGCACCAGAATGATCATAGCCCTTGCCAGCAGTTTCATTGAGTTCGACATCCGATCCCCTCCGTCTTTCTAGAGATAAGCGATGGTTTCGATCTCAACCAGCACGTCCTTCGGCAGCCGGGCCACTTCCACGGCAGACCTGGACGGATAGGCGCCTTCTGTAAAATATTTCGCATATACGCCGTTCATTGCAGCAAAATCGTTCATATCCTTGATGAATACCGTCGTCTTCAGGACCTTGTCCATCGCGCTTCCGGCCTCTTCCAAAACCGCCTTTACGTTTTTCAGAACCTGTTCCGTCTGTTCTTCGATGGTAGTTCCCACGATGGCTCCCGTTTCGGGATCAAGGGGAACCTGACCTGACGTGAAGATAAGGTTTCCAAAAATATTACCCTGCGAATAAGGGCCGATCGCGGCGGGCGCCGCCTTTGTCGCAACGATTTTCCTCATATTGTGTCCTCCTGAATCATATCTATGATTTTTTTTATATCTAAAAACAAATGATACGGTATTTATTATACCAACGATCCTGTCAATAGAAACATTAAACTTTTTTCACGATCCTATCTCTTATAGTACCTCTTTCCGAGCTTTTGCCGGATCAGCTTTTCCACAGTGGGAATTTCCCCGTTCCCGAAGTCCCGTTTCGGGAGAATGATGGCCTGCGCGGTGTTGATATAGAGATAGTAATATTTTTTCGTCTCGTAGGCATGGTACAGCATGTCCCATCGATAGACGCCGGCGCTGTTCTCCTTTCCGCCTTCCACCTCGATCCCCTCTTCATCAATGGCCACGGTCCTCTCGTTTTCCGTCACAAGCTTGTCCGACGCGAGAAACTTTTTCACGCTGAATTCAAAGATGAGATACTGGAGCAGGAGCAGGCCCAGAAAGGCGATACATACGTAAAAGTACCAGTCCGACATCGGAACGAAACCGCCAAGTCTGCCGATGATGGCCGCCAGAGAAAGCAGCGCGCCAAAGATCAGGAAAACCGGCATGAGCCTCTTCTTCCGAAACAGGTTGAAAAAAGTCAGCGCCTTAAAGTCGGCGGCGGTAGTTTTTGTTCGCAGCGTTATCTTGTGATCCATTTCTTTCAAACAATCCTTTCCTTTCCGTCTATGCTCTTATGCGCACGGTGCATCAAAACGAGAAACAGTATAAGGGCGACCATCGCCAGAATACCGAAAATCATCGTAAGGAAAATGGCAAGGGGAGCGGCCAGAAACGCCGACAGCAACGCGGCGAGAAGTCCGATTTCCGAAGCCATGATCAGTTTCCAGCGGTCGTCGCAGGTCTTGGCGAGCGCCTCGTCCCCGACCAGGAGCAGAAGGTTCTTCATCCCCAGGGACGTCTGGTAAAAAAAGTAGAGGTTCGCGGCGATCCCGACGACCATCATCAATGTCGCCAACCAGAGGATCCCCCCGAAAATACCGGCGTTGAAGGCGACGGAATCAGGCGACGAGGGCCACGCTCCGGCCGAGCTTATGCTTCCGGGCTGCGCCGGTGCCTGGACGATATTGGCCAGGGAAAGCGCAGCCAGCACAAAAGCCATCTTTTTTGCCGCCGAAAAATGATCGTCATACGCTTCGATCCTGCTCAGGCCGACGATCACGAGAATATATCCGATCACGTCCGGCGCGAGGTCAAAGCCCATAATCCTGATGTTGACCGCAACGAAGAGCATACCCCAAAAGGCCAGCTTCAACCCGCTCATGTCGAAGGTTTTGTTTTCTTCCATGCAGTGTCCTCTCTTCCCAAGCCCGCCAGTTTCAGTTTTGCTGTTCTGCTTAATTTCTTGATCCGATCTTCCCGCTTCAGCGCTTCGCTTTTCGTTTCAAAGGCTTCGCTGTAAAGCAGCCGAACCGGACCTCTCCCCCTGGTGTACTTTGCTCCCGTCCCGCTGTTGTGGGCTTTCATCCGGCCTTCCAGATCCGTCGTCCAGCCGGTATATAGGGTGCCGTCCGCACACTGTATGATATAGATATAATTGATCTTTGTCTCTTCTGTCTTCGTCTTTTCTGCCTTCGTATCTTCTGCCGTCATCGCTTTGCTTTCTCATATTCCGCCCTCGTCATCGAGTAGCAGGATACGTCCCGAACGGAACCGTCATATATTTTATTGGCCTGGCGCAAAGTACCTTCATAGGTAAACCCGCATTTGTCAATGACTCTGCCGGACCGCTCGTTTTGGGGGTTTCGATAGATGGAGACCATGTCGAGCTCCAGCTCGTCAAATCCACAGCGTATTATCGCTTCGGCCGCCTCCGTCATGATCCCCTTTCCCCAATAATCCTCGCTCATGGCATAACCAAGCTCCCTGCAGTTCAGGTTTGGCCGTTTGGAATCGTTTTCAAAGGCGATGGAACCGATGACAGTTCCGCTTTCTTTCCAGACGATGGCCCAGCAGCTGTCCTTATTGAGAAACAGGGTCTGCATGATTTCCAGAGACTCGGTCTTATTTTCATGGGGCTTCCATCCGGCGTGGGGCCCTACGTTCGGATTCCTGGCGTAGTCGAACAGATCATCGATGTCGTCCACAGACCACCTTCTCAGGATCAGCCGCTCCGTTTCAATCTCTCTCATATTCGTTCTTCATCTCCTCGATCTGCGATCTGTTCAGGCGAAACACCTTGAACCATTCGATCTCTTCCGCGCCCATCCCGTGATAATATTCCTTACCGGACACGTTGGTTTCCATGCAGTACCAGTCCATCCTCGCGCAATCCTTCTCCCAGGCGACCCCGGCAAGATAGGAGAAGATTTTGCTGCCGATCCCCCTGCCCCGGTAGGCTTCCTGAACGTAGATATCATCGATATAAAGGGTAGGCTTCCCGGTAAATGTGGAAAAGCTGTACGCCCAGATCGCAAAGCCGATGGGAACACCGGAAAGCTCGGCAATCACCGCATCTGTGATATGCCTTTCAAAAAGGACGTCGCGCAGGCCCTGTTCTGTGCTCTGGATCTGGTCCCTCGCTCCTTCAAATTCCGCCAGCTCGAGGATAAAGTCCAGGATGACCGGCACATCCTCCTCTCTGGCCTTTCTGATCAGAAATTCGCTCTCCGCATAGGCTTTCATGTGAAACCTCCTTATTCCGTCGTGCTTTTGAAATCTCCCTATTCTGTCGTGCTCAGGATTTCGTTATTCTTTTCAACTTGGCTGACCTTCATCTTTGATACGTCCTCCGGCTTTACTTCCTCCAGCAGTCCCAGCACCGTCGGTCCCAGGAAAATGGTGTCGAGCACCTTGCCGTTGAGGGAAATCTTACTGAACGGCGTGAAGTTCTGGCCCTTGATATAATATTTCTTTCCGATCTCCACGACCTTTTCGACCTTGATCTCTTTCACGCCCATCTTCATATCCACAGGAGCGTGGGGGCCGGCTGAGCCGTAAATATATCCCTTCCCGTAGAGCATATCGTACTGAAGCGCCTTCAGATTTGTCAAATAACCGGTATCCGTCATGTGGTCCTGATGGTACTTCGTCATGATCCCTTCGTGAATACCGATCCGGCCCAGCACCTCGGCTCCCAGCTGGTAAGCGTAAAGATCCTGGTCCTGTTTCTTGAGACCGATATTGTCCCAGATCACATATTGGGTCTGGTACACGTTTTTATTCACAAGGTCACCGTCGCTGATAGGCAGTCCGGGCAGATGATCGCCGTACATGACCAGAACCGTCGGTTCCCCAAGTTTGTTCAAAGCCTCGGTCAAATTGCCGACGAACTCATCCATCTCATAGATCTGCTGGACGTAATATTCAAAGGCGTTGGCGTCGCTCTCCACCGTAATGCCCGATATGGTGATGGCCGGATTTTCGATCACTTTTGTCGTCGGATACTGGCCGTGTCCCTGAACGGATATGGTGTAGAGCAGATCTTCGCTTTCCGTAGAATTGAGAGCCGCCAGGATCTCCTCGATCAGAACGCCGTCCTTCGCCCAGTTTTTCGGGGTCTTCGTAACGCTGTTCATATATTCCAGAGAGGTAAAGGTGTCAAAGCCCAGGTTCGGGAATACCTTGTTCCTCCCATAAAACGCTCCTCTGTGGTTGTGTATCGCGTGAGTCCCATATCCCAGGCGTTTCAGGTCATAGGCTATGGATTCACAGGTCTCGTCCTTCAGGACCGACTTATAGGGGTATTCTCCGGGGCCGAAGAAGCGGACTCTCATGCCCGTCAGCACCTCAAACTCCGTGTTTGCCGTCCCCGCGCCGATGGATGGAACGGTCAGGAATCCGGAGGAATACCGGGACTTCAGTTTTTGGAAGTTCGGTACCGGATCCTTTGAAAAATGAACGTTTTCCAATAAGGTCGGATCAAAAAAAGACTCCAGCTGAAGCATGATCACATTCGGTCTTCGCTCCCCATTGGTGCCGGATACAGACGCGATGTTCATATCCGAAAGCTCTTCCTTCGTAAAGATCCCCAGGATTTCTTCCTTGGAATAATTCTTGGGAGCGGAAATTCCCGTATTCAGCCAGGTATTGATAAAGCAGTAGGGAAAGCCGTAATCCCGGTACGCATAGTTCAGGTTTCCGAAATAGGTCGAAACCCAGTTCTGGCTGATCGCCAGATTGGTCAGACCGAACATGGAGATTCCCAGAATCAGGATGCCTGCGATGCTTTTTTTAAAATTGATCTTCTGCTTATGCTTCGGCATAAAGATAAATACCAGAACCAGAGCTGCCACAAGCAGCACTCCCGCCACTGCCGCAAGCACGATCTGCACCGTGCTCAGATAGTTCGGTATGATCGACATGACCGAGGAAAGCAGGGACAGATCCGTCACCGTAAACGGCGTAATCCGGTAGCTCAGAATTACCCCGTTCGTAATTCCCGTCGCCAGCCAGAAGAAGGACACCATGACGTAGACGAAGATCCTCCGCCTTACGAGATACGCGATGGAAAAGGTAAAGAATATCATGAAGGAATTGTAGAGGAACGTCATCGGAGAGCCTGTCATATAGTCAAGGCAGTCGAAAAAAGACCTCCGGCTCACAGCTTCTATGATAAAATTTATCGAAAACGCCAATAACACACATAACGCGATGGAGTTATGCAAATATTTTTCAAAAAAGTTTTTCTTTATGGATTTCATTTATGTTTGTTCTTCCTCCAATCAGTTGATTTCGGGTCGTATCGCATTGGACAGGGCCGCAAATTCGTCCAGGCTGAGGGTCTCTGCCCTTCTCACAGGATCGATAGAGGCCGCCTCCAGAATCGATGCGATCTCTTCCTTGGACAGTCCAAGGACTCCGGTCAGCGAGTTCAGCAGCGTCTTTCTCCGCTGCCCGAAGCCCGCCTTAACCACTGCAAAAAATACCGCTTCATCGTTGAGCCGCACAGCCTTTTCCTTTCGGATGTCCAGCCGGATCACCGTGGAATCCACTTTAGGCTGCGGAACGAAGATCTCCTTCGGCGCATTGACCACATGGGCGACGGTGCAATAATACTGCACCGCAACGGAAAGCGCCCCGTACACCTTCGTACCCGGTCCGGCCTTGATCCGGTCGGCCACCTCTTTCTGCAGCATGATGGTGATGCTGTCCGCAGGTACCCTATCCTCCAGGATCTTCATGATGATCGGTGTCGTGATATAATAGGGAAGATTTCCCAGAATTTTTATTCCGCCAATCTTTTGACCGTCGATCTCCCTATTTTGTTCCAAAATTTCACGAAAATCTGTCTTCAGCACATCGCTGTTGATAATTTCGATATTATCGTATTCGCTGAGCGTTTCCTTCAAAATCGGAATCAGATTGCGGTCGATTTCAACGGCGATCACCTTGCCGGCCGCTTCGGCCGCCGCGGCGGTAAGCACGCCGATGCCCGGTCCGATCTCGATCACCAGGTCCTCTTTCCCGATCATCGATTTCTCGATGATCTTGTCGATAATATTCTTGTCCGTAAGAAAATTTTGCCCCAGGCTCTTTGAAAGCCGGAAACCATATTTTTTCTTTAATTCATTGATCGTAGCCGGTGAATACAGCTTCATATCCCTAATAACCCCTGTCTTCTATTTTTTCGGCAGCTCTGACAAACTCCTGCCGTTCGATTCCGTATTGATTGAGCCGGTTCAGAAAAACCTTGCTGTTGCCGTAGCCGATTCCCAGCTCTTTTCCAAGCTTGTCCCGCCTCTCGGCAGCGCCAGCCACTCCTGCAAGCCCGTATTCCAGCATATCCTCCTGCCGGAATTCCTGACGGCTTTCAAAGGAAGCCGCCCTCACCTTGGCAAGCGCTTCCCGGATGCTTTCCGGTCCGGCGTTTTCGATCCCGATGTCGCCGTCCTTCCAGGCTTCCTCCCTCGGCAAAAAAGCATGCTTTCCTTCCGGAAAGCGTTGGGAAAGTCTTTTCCTTATTTTTTCTCCGGCAAAATCAGGATCCGTGAAGATGATGATTCCTCTTTCCGCGTAAGCTCTCTCGATCCGCGCGAAGGTCTCCGGCCTGATGCCGAAGCCGTGAGTCGCAATAGTTTCTGCGTCTACCGCCCGTCTGACTGCGGCCTCATCGTCCCTGCCTTCCACGATGATGATTTCTTTTATCATTTCGGTATGATCCCTCCACCGGTTGTTTTTTGAGATTTATCATGATCCTTGCTGGGAAGAACGTACAGGATCTCCCCCGGTTTAATCATCCTGAGCTGCTGCCTGGCCTGCTGTTCGATGTACTTGGGATCGTTGACCTGGGAATAGACCATTTCCAGCTTTTCCTTCTGGGCCAGAAGCTCCTGATGCTCCTTCATGACCTTCGCTTCCGTAAGCCGCAGGTTGACAATATGGACGGCAGATACGGCGACGATTCCGACGATGACGAGAAAAATCGCGGTATACACCATCCTGAGGCGGGCTTTTTTCCCCGCTTGACGTACTGTTACAGCCGACTTCGGCTTCCGGGCCTTGTCCTTTTTTCTGGCAGTCTCTTCTCTTCTCTGCTTTCGGGCCTGTCTTGCTTCTGCAAGGTCGATGACCTGGCTGTTATTTTTAAATGTCCTGCTGCGCCGTTTTTTCCTCTTAAACATACTCATCCCCCGTAAATCCCCGTGGATACCCCTCCGGATGGCAAGACATGGCGTCCGGAGTCGGTCAGGATTTTCTCCGGACTGTGTCCTTGCCTATTGTACCACAAAAAAATTTTCTCCACAAGACAGCGCCGGTTCCAAATGCTAGTAAAGCATGAAAACTCAACCTTCCGTAGCTGCAATAGTAGAGAAAGGATGACGTGAGAAGCGCTGCGAACAGCCAGAATAAAAGATCCTGAATAAATGCAATTTTGTTCCCGGGTTTCAGCCTTGCCTTCACTCTGACCAGGATATCATAAAACAGCACGATGGTCATTCCCGCGAAAAGCATGATGACAAATTCAAAGGATTGGTCGATAATCAGCGGATTGACGAGGTTTAATTCGGAGCCGGCGCCGTTCATTTCAGTATCTTCTTCAGGAAGCCCTTTTCCTGCTTGTCTTTGCGCTCCGTATACACCGCCGAAGCGATGGAGCCGAAAATCAGGACCCTTCCTTCCTCCAGGTCGAGTTTCTGAATGTGCAGTCCGTCCCCTCTGATAATCAAACCGCCGTTTTTCAGAGTCAGCAAGATGAGTTCTTCGTTAAAGCTCTCCACATCGGTAACTTCCGTTACGGTGACCCTTTCCCGGTTATCGATATTTACGACATGCGAATCCATAAAAAAACACCCCTTTTCAAGATATGATCGGGGGCATCCCTTTATTCGATTATTCGATATTCTTTCGTCCCCTCGTAGGGGCCAGAGGAAGGTTAATCGTCACTCTCGTTCCCCTACCTTCCTTGCTTTCAAGCTCAATGCTGCCGTTATGCTCCTCTACGATCTGCTGGGAAATGGCCAGACCCAGCCCGGTCCCGCCCATCGCCCGGGATCTGGCCTTGTCCACCCGGAAAAACCGCTCAAACACGCGGGAAAGCTCTTTTTCCGGGATTCCGATTCCGTTGTCCGCAATGATAAGCTGGGCATACCTCCCCTTTTGCAGCGCGTCGATGTCGATTCTGCCGCCTTCCTGAGTGTACTTGATCGCATTGCTCAGCACGTTCATCAGCACCTGTTCGATGCCGTCCTTGTCGATGACCGAAAGGATTTTCTGATTGTCGTCAAAGATGCAGTTGAGATGCTGG
>CAMJRV010000011.1 GCA_946408315.1 uncultured Bacillota bacterium
CTCGAACCCTTTCTTTGTATGATTGATAAAAATATAGACGAAGACCACCAGGATAATGGCGATAATCCAGCCGATATGGACGCCGAACAAGGACGGCATATGCGCGCTCGGATCAAAGTTGGCGACCTTGGGGAAGCCCTGGGATGCAGGGTCCTTCCATGGTCCGTACTGCAGGTAGGTGACCCATTTGATCGCGATATAGTTCAGCATCAGCGTAAAGATCGTCTCGTTCGTTCCAAACCTCGCTTTAAAGAAGGCCGGGATAAACGCCCATATGCCTCCGAAAAGCATGGCGAAGACCGCCATGGCGAGCAGCATCAGCGGCGCAGGCAGCTTCGGTCCGAACAGCGCCACGAGAGAAGCCCCGAACGCGCCCATCATGATCTGGCCCTCTCCTCCGATATTCCAAAATTTCATCTTAAATGCCACCAGAATCCCGAGAGAAGTGACGACCAGAGGAATCGCTTTCACGATCGTCTGCTGTATTCTCAGCTCGGTGCCCAATGCGCCGAGAACGAGTTCCCGGAAGACGACGAGGGGGTTGTAGCCTAAAATCATGATCACAAGGCCCGCGCAGACAAGGGAGAAGACGATGGCAATGGCTCTGATGATCATTTCCTGTTTCTTGGGCAGTTCAGCCCGTTTGCTTATTTTCATCATGCTTCCGCCTCCTGTTCTAAGCTGCCGCCTGTCATGAGCAGTCCGATTTCTTCCTTCGTGACCTTTGACGGATCGACGATACCGGTGATCTGTCCGTTGAACAGAACCATGATCCGATCGCACAGGTCGATAAGAACGTCAAGGTCTTCTCCGATGAAAAGCACACCGACGCCCTTTTCCTTCTGTTCATTGAGCAGATCATAGATTTTATAGGATGCGCCGATATCCAGTCCTCTTACCGGATACGCGGTGATCAAAACCTTGGGATTGGAGTCGATCTCCCGTCCCAGAAGCACCTTCTGAATATTTCCTCCCGACAGTTTTTTGACCGCAGAGTGGATGCTCGGAGTCTGAATGTCGAGCTTCTGGACGATCTTGTTGGCCTTCTCCGTGCAATCCGCCCGTTTCAGGAAAATTCCCGGCTGGTTCTGATAGTCCTTGAGAATAATATTGTGGACGATATCCATCGTACCCACCAGGCCCATTCCGAGACGGTCTTCCGGAATAAAGCCCATGCGGATTCCCAGACGGATGATGTCCCGGGGCGTCTTTCCTACGATATTGTCCCCTTCAAAGAAGATTCTGCCCTTGTCCGCGTGAATGAGCCCGGCAATCGTTTCACACAGCTCCTTCTGCCCGCTTCCGGCAACGCCGGCAACCCCGAGGATCTCCCCCCCGTTGAGCGTAAAGCTCACGTCGTCCAGAGCAAGCTTCTTTTCCGCATCGACGACATGGATGCCGTCAACCTCGAGCATCGGTTTCTTTTCTTCAATTTTTTTCTTTTCAATGGCAAGATCTACCTTCTTGCCCACCATCATTTCAATCAGATTTGGGACTCCCACCGTTGCGGTTTCCACCGTTTCGATAGACTGCCCCTTTCTCAGGACCGTGATCCGATCGCTGATTTCCATTACCTCGTTGAGCTTGTGCGTGATGATGATGACGGCACAGCCCTGTTCCTTCATATTTCGAATGATCCGAAAGAGCTTTTTGATCTCCTGCGGCGTCAGAACCGCAGTAGGCTCGTCCATGATCAGGATTCTCGCACCTCGATATAAAACCTTTATAATTTCCAGCGTCTGCTTCTCTCCCACAGACATCTCGTACACTTTTTTGTCGGGATTGATATCCAGTCCATACTTGTCGGATATCTCCTTTACCTTTTTCGATAAATCCTTTCCCTTTGTGAGAAAACCGCCCTTCTGGCCCAGGATCACGTTCTCTTTGGCGGTCAGCACGTCTACTAATTTGAAATGCTGGTGAATCATTCCGATCCCCAGCTCGATGGAGTCCTTTGGCGATGAAAAGCGAACTTCCTGTCCCTGCACAAAAATAGAACCGCTGTCGGGGTTATAAATCCCCGACAGCATATTCATCAAAGTGCTTTTACCGGCGCCGTTCTCTCCGAGGAGAGCATGTACCTCGCCGCTATATACAGTTAAGTTCACATCTTCGTTGGCTTTTATCACTCCAAAGGTCTTTGAGATATTTTTCATTTGAATTGCAACATTTGATTGCATGGAAAGCCCTCCAGATGTTCTCTATTATCTTACATTATTGGGAAGCTCCGGTCGCTCCTTCCACGAGATAATCCATCTTCCAAATGCCCGCTCTGTCAAGGGTCGTACCTTCGGGAACGACGATATTTCCCTTGTTATCCTTGATCGGTCCTACGAAGATCGGGAATTCTCCGGCGAGGATCTTAGCTTCTACTTCTTTTACTTTCGCCTGAACGTCGGCCGGAACGAGATCCGACATCTCCGCAAGGCTTACATAACCGTCGGCCATTGTGCCATAGTAGCTCTCAGGCTTCCAGGTTCCATCCATGATTTCCTGTACGGCCTTGATGTAGTACGCGCCATGATTCCATAACGGTGCTGTGAGGAACGCTCCCGGAGCCGCATCTCTGCTGTCCAGGTTATATCCGATCGCATAAGCGCCTTTCGCTTCCGCCGCAATCTGCGGTCCGGTAGTATCGCAGTGCTGCTCTAAAACGTCACAGCCCTGTGCCAGCAAAGCTTCTGCCGCAGCCTTTTCGTTTGCCGCATCAACCCAGGCGTTCGTATAAACTACCTTAACTTCGGCGTTCGGGTTTACCGATTTTGCGCCCAGCGTGAACGCATTGATTCCAATCAGCAGTTCGGTATAAGGGAAGGCCGCAATGTAACCGATCTTGTTGGATTTTGTCATCAGACCCGCAACCATGCCTGCCAGATATCTCGGCTCTTCCATCGCTCCGAAATAGTTACCGAAGTTGGTGTCGTTCATCTTGTTTCCAGAGAAGTGCATAAATTTAACGTCGGGATATTTCGTCGCAAGGGAATCGAGGGTATCCATATATCCGAAGCTCGTTCCAAAGATCACCGTAGCGCCCTGGTCGATCATCGTAATCGCTGCGCTTTCCACAGCCTGCTTATCCTCAGGAACACTTTCCGCAGTCAAAGTCTTCACTTTTCCGCCGAAATGCTCTTCCATTGCTTGTCTGCCTCTATCGTGGGATTCGGAGAAACCGCCGTCGGTTTTCGGTCCGATGTAAATGAATCCTACAGTCAGTTCCGGTTTGTCCGCCGCCTGAGAATCATCGCCTTCCTTTGCGCCGCCGCAGCCGGTCAATGACGACATTACGATAGCAAGTACAAGAATTAATGCTAACAACTTTTTCATAACTTCCATTCTCCTCCATCTTTTTTCACAAACTGATATCTTATTATAACCTTGTCGAATCCCGACAGTAAATAGATATTGGACAAATATCCTTATTATTTCTGCCAGGAAAATCATATAGTTCGTTCTTATCCGCACCTTTCATCGGTTTATCCGGTTGAACGTTCGCCTTTATGATAGGTCTTTATAATTTATAGATGGAAGTGATCTGTGTCTTTTGAAAAAACCGGCCTGTCGTCTCCGCCGCAATTACAGGAATTTGATTTTACCGTCCCGGATCGATTCGATCACGGCAAGGGACTCGACGCGGCACCCCTTTTCCCGAAGCCGCTGACCCCCGCCCTGAAACTGTTTCTCTATTACAGCGCCGATCCCTACGAGCTCCGCACCCGCCTGCGAAACAAGCTCCGCCATACCGACGGCCGCCTCTCCGTGAGCCAGAAAATCATCCAGGATCAAAACCCTGTCGTCGGGGCTGAGGTATTTTTTCGACACCCGCACAACCGAAGTCGTCCCCTTCGTAAAGGATTTCACCTCAGCTCCGTAGAATTCCTCCGTCATGGTGTTGGGAGAAGTCTTCTTCGCAAATAAAACCGGTATATTGCCGAAGTGAATTGCCGCCATACAGGCAATCGCGATGCCGGAGGCCTCCACAGTCAGGATTTTCGACACCTGACACCCTTCAAACCGCCTTGCGAATTCCCGGCCGATTTCATCCAGCAATTCCACATCGATCTGATGATTTAAAAAGGAGTCAACCTTTACAATTTCCGTACCGATCGCAACTCCATCCGCTACAATTCTTTCCTTTAATGCCTCCATTTATTCCTCCCAGTCCCGCTTGCAACAACTTTCTCCCGTTGTTTTGCCCAGCATCGTCTTTTTAAGCAATAAATATATTCTACAAAATATGACATTCAAAATCAAGATTAATGTCGATCTATGACGATGAAAAAAAGAAGCTTTGTGAATATCGCCCGATATTATGGGTATCAATGAACTATCATAACGTTAGAAAAGGAGGATTCTATTATGTTATCAAAAGAAGTGGCTGCACTGCTGAACGAGCAGATCAACAAAGAGTTTTATTCCGCTTATTTATATCTGGATATCTCAAATTATTATAACGACAAAAACCTCAACGGGTTTTCCAACTGGTTCAAAGTTCAGGCGCAGGAGGAGCGGGATCATGCCATGCTGTTTCTGACCTACCTTCACAATAACAACGAAAAAGTCACGCTGACATCGATTGCCGGACCGGACAAGAGCTTTGCGGATTTCAAAGCGCCGCTTGCCGCCGCGCTGGAACACGAGATTTTCGTCACCGCATCGATCAACAATATCTATGAGGAAGCTGCAAAACAGAAAGATTTCCGCACCCAGCAATTCCTGAACTGGTTCATTGACGAGCAGGGAGAGGAAGAAAAGAACGCGCAGGAGCTGATCGACCGTTTTGAACTTTTCGGAACGGATGCAAGAGGTCTCTATCTGCTTGACGCGGAACTGGGCGCAAGAACATATACGGCACCATCCCTCGTGCTCTAGACTTTAAATACGAAAAAGATAAAACGATAAAATAAAATGAGTGAAAATCGGCGCTGCTGAAATTCTCAGAGGAAGACCTAACCCCTCGTACCGAGCTTACGCGAAGCGTTCAAGCGAGGGAGGCTTCCGGGAGAATATCAGCAGCGCCGATTTATTTATACCTGCTTGTATCTATTCGTATGTATTCATATGCCTTGATGCCGATTACGACTGAAGCTGCAGCAGCACCTCGATGTCTCCGATAGAGGTGTTTACCCTTGCGGTGAAAGCATACGTCGTCTCGTTGGAACGTGCTTGCGTTCCGTCTCCCAGAATTTCCGGAGGCAGAATATCGCAGACGATTTCCATCTGGGACAGATCTGTCACCGCGTTTCCGCTGATGATGTTTGCGATCTCTCCCAGGGCGGAGGTAACGAATTCATCGATTTCAGAAAATTCCATTCCGCTCATGGTCTTTACGATCTCCAGAGTCGTATCGGCAGGGAAACGGTACAGAACCTCTCCCGTCAGGTCTCCGGTAATACCGATGGCCACATGAACCCGATTGCTTTGATCCGATTCTCCGTCCACGCCCTGAGCAGCTTCCGCGAGAGCATCCACATCCAGAAGGAGCTTGAAGGTCTGGCACGCCGCATTGGTGAAAGGGGTAAGAAGGTCAGCTTTCATTATTTGCCCTCCTGATTTGCATAATCTGCAATCTTCTGGTCGTCAGCAACCACATGGTTCACAAGCCAGGTCACGAGCTTCCCTGCAAACTGCTGCATCGTAATTTCCTTAAACCCGTTCTGCTCATACTGCTCGGAAATTGATCCCACATAGGAGACCATATCCTGATGGGTTTTTCTATGCTCTTCCAGCCCGGGATAGCCGATCTCTTCCTGGTAAGCTTCCTCATCCCGGAAATGGGTCACCACGTAATCCTTCATGAAGCCCAGCGTGTCATTCACACTGTTTACCTTTTCATCCCACTCCTTATCAGAGCGAAGTGTTTCAACAAAATTGGTAACACGGGCAAAAAGCTCTTCATGCTGAGCATCGATCAAAGGGACTCCTATTTTATACTTTTCTTTCCAAATCATAGTGCGTTTCCTTTCTTATCTTTTTATCATCAAAATTGCTTCATTCGATTGCTTTCGTTTTCATTCCATCGAGTGCTCGTACTCTTCCCACTATTATACCGCAGGCAGGCCGTAAATGCATGCATTTATTTCCAGAAATGCGTCAATTATTGAGCGTTCCGACGCAGATCGTACCGGCGGTGATGTTGTAGAAATAAACCGTGCTGCCCTTGATGAAAATGTTCCTTCCGTACGCCTTATCCGAGGTCTTGAAAACCACCTTTCCGGCCTTGTCGAAAATCATGATCCTATACTTGGAAAGCTCCGTTTCCTGGAAGGTGCAGACCAGATATTCCTCGTTATCCCCCATAAGCTTCATATCGTCCAGCGCCGCCCCGAAGTTTACGTTTTCTCCCGCGGCATTGTAGAGGTTGTGGTTCAGGCCGTCCTGCCAGTAAACTTTGCCGTTCAGAACGGTAAAGTCGCTTACAAAGTTCGGATTTTTAACCATCTGCACGGCCAGCTCTTCCGTTCCGTCCTTGATTGAGATACGGTACAGGCTTCCCTCGTTCTGATAGTAGAGAAAATCCCCTTCCAATTGGAAGGAAAGGGCTTCCCGCTTGCTGAGCCGCGTCGTTTCATTCGTATTGATATTGATTTTGTATATGCCGTTTTTTCCGCCGTCTTGCTTCGTCGGAAACGCCAGGATATACAGATCATCCCCGACAAGATATACGTCGTCCGTTCCGCTGCCGCCGCTGCTGTTCTCCCCGGAGGTCCAGGCCCAGCCATAGATGTAACCCTGATCTCCCAAGGGCTTCGACTCTTCTGCCCCGGTTTTCTGAAAGAGATTTCCCGGCCCCGGCGCACCCCCGGTCCAATAGAAAAAGCTCTTATCACCGAAGGTTTTCGTCCGAGTATAGCTGTTCTGCAGCTCCGTTGTGGTGCCGTCGTCATTCAGCCGGATCAGAAAATCCGATCCCATCGTTGCACCGCCTTGATGGTATGTCAGATACGCCGTTCCATTCTCGGCACGTAAGCCGGCTGAAACGAGTCCCCCGTCACCATAGGACCAGACGGGCAGCTGGTATACAGTCTTTGTCTTTGACAGGTCCGCAAGAGGAGCCTGTATGATGCGGCCTTTATTGTCCTCGTAGTAAGCGTATCGATCGGTTACCGTCACGGTGCTGGCAACACCGTCCGTTCCCTTCTTGAGGCTCGCCTTCGCAATCGCCTTCTGCTCCAGCTTGATATTGTCCGAGCGGATCGCGAGCCCGTTCTTGCCCTCAAAGCTGTAGTCCCAGCCGAATTCCTTCACACCGAATTCCCAGGTCATGGGGAAATATGTAATGTCCCGGAAGGACAACAGGGGATATTCCTGCTTGCTGTTATCGACGGCCTTCCCGTTGACCTTGATCGGAAAACCTGGCACAGTCGCCTGATAACGGCTTCCGTTTTTTGCAGAAGCCTTCTGGGGCAGGTAAGCTGCCGTAATTCCCGTCTTCTCGATGGAAAGGCCCGCTGTATTGCCCTTCCACTCGGTTTCCAGACCAAGAAACCGGCAGTCGTTATACGTCATCGGGAAATAGGTAATATCCTTATATACGATAAAGGGATATTTGATATAGTTGTTGTCGATCCTGACTCCGTTCATGGTAACGCCATAGGCCGGTATCGTCACGGTTACACCTTTTCCGGCCTGGGCCCCGTAAGAAGCTCCCGCCGCCGCCAGCAAAAGCAATGACGCCAGCATCAGCACCTGAAATTTTCTTCTCATTTTCCTCACCCTCCATGATTCAATTGCGACAGATGCCCTATCCTTCACAGCGGCATTACTGTCCTTTATAGATCGAAACCGTACCATCCTCTTCAAAATGCAGATAGGACGGAATACAGTCCGCTGTACCGTACCACATTCCATGTGCCCCCACCGACGGCCTCCACTCCTGATAAAGCTTATAACTTCCGAAGTCCGTATAGGCGGAATCCGATCCCTGCTCCAACGCCTGATCCGAGAACGGTCCCTGATCCTGTTTCAGCACCTTCAGATTGGCGATCTTCGCCCCCTCGGATCTTGACAGGCAGTTTGCCCCGTCAAAGGGCTTTGACATGGCCATGGACACGACCGCCTTAACGGACGCCTTACTGAAATCAGAAGCGGCAGAAGACTTTCGAACCACCTCTTTTCCGTCCAGCTCGATCACCAGATCAGTCTGCTGCTCCGATCTCTTCTCGCTGTAAAACTTTAAATGGTGGGTAGAGCCCTGTTCCAGCACGATATTCTGACCCCAGCGCCAGTCATTCCCCTGCCGCAGAAATACTGTCCACCGATCGTAGCCGGGGTGGCCTGGGTCTTCAATAAACTGAAAGCCGCCTTCTGCATTTCCGACGTCGTTTGCCCAGTCAAACCCAAAATAAACGTAAGGACAGTCGCCCTTTTCGGCGAGGCTTACCATAGGCAGGGTCACATCCGCCTGGATGCCGGAAAAGCCGTCAAAGGAAAGCTGTTTTCTCGAAAAGATACCAGTGGTTCCCCCATTGATATTGAAGGGAGACGGTGCGGTTCTGTCCACTGACGACACGGAAACGATCCCGGTTTTTCCGTCCCAGTCCACCTGGTAGCCGTAGGCTTCCAGAACGGCCCTCAGAGGCAGATAGGTCCGCCCATTTTTTAAAACAGCTCCCGCATCGATGGGAACCGCTTTTCCATCGACATAGATCGTCTCCTGGCCTACGGGGATATCGACCTTCGTTTCCCCCTTCCGTGTAAGCACCATGCCGCTCTTGCCATCCCAATCCACTTCGCAGCCGACAGAATCGAGACAGACCCGGACCGGCATCATCGTCCGCCCTGCTCCGGTAAGATAGGGAAAGCCGGTATCCGCATCGAAGGCCACCGCCTTCCCATCGACAGTAAAGCCGGGCGAGCCCGAAAAAACGCCGGTATTTTTTGCATACGATTCCGTTCCCCCGGAAAGCGCAAACAATAAAATACACGCAGCAGCAATCACAAAAAATTTCCTCTTCATCCATCGTCCCCCTGTTTCCTGATATTGCTGCTATCATATCAATATCGCCGGCAACTCTCAAGAGGAATCCCGCTTTCGTAAATAAAATGTAAAATGATTTTCTTGACAACTGAAAGGTTTTATAGTACCATTGGACAAGTTAAGAGGGAGTAGTTTCAATTATAAAGTCAACATACTGGCTGCCTGAGCCTGGCTTTATAACCACCTGTGGTAACGAGACTTTTAACATGATCGTTCCGTTTTCGGAAGGATTATGTTAGCAGTCTCTTTTTTTATTGCAGCGGAGCCATTGCGCCTACTCTTTTTCTGCCGTTTCAACCGTTTTTTAAGATAAGAAAGGATGATCGATCATGAATTCAATGCTGTTTGCCTATCTCTTCTCAGCAGGAGCTGTCGTTTTAGCCGAAATGGGTGACAAGACCCAACTGCTCGCCATGGCCTTTGCAACGAAATACAAGGCGTCAAAGGTAATGCTCGGAGTTTTTATCGCAACGGTCTTCAACCATGGCCTTGCCGTTGCCGTCGGCAACTATCTCACCAGATTTGACTCTGCGCAGATCTGGATTCAAGGAATCGCCTCGCTGTCGTTTCTCTTTTTCGGCCTGTGGACGATACGGGGGGATCGGCTGGAAGGGGAAGAAAACCGGACGACAAAATACGGACCTGTGATCACAGTGACGGTCGCCTTCTTCCTGGCGGAAATGGGAGACAAGACACAGTTGGCAACGATCGCGCTCTCTGCGAAATTCCCCGTTTCGCCCGTCGGCATCCTGATGGGAACCACTACCGGAATGCTCATCGCAGACGCCATCGGAATCATTTTCGGGATTATCCTATGTAAGAGAATACCGGAACGGAAGATCAAGCTTGTCTCCGCCGGCGCCTTCATTCTCTTCGGGCTGATCGGAACGTATCAGACTGCGCATGAACAACTCCATCTGTCGCCCCCGGTGATCGCGGCAATCCTGATCGGGCTCACCGCCCTCACATCCATCGCCGCTTACTTTATTATCAAAAGTGACCGGGAGTCTTCCCTGTCCTCGATTACGGGGAGTCACTGCAATGTAAAATGACGTTGACCGCATTCCGTATCTCCTCGTAGCTGGTACACCGGCAGATGTTGGCTTGGAGCCATTCCTCCATCACAATCTCCTCCGCGTCCGGATGAATCTGGGACAAGGCGTGGCAGACCATCAAAAACCCCGAGGTGCAATACCCGCACTGGAAGCCCCAATTTTCAACAAATGCCGCTTGTATCGGAGCATTTTTCAATCCCTCCACGGTGGTGATCCGGTGCCCGACCGCTTCGGCGGTCAGCATCAGGCACGATTTTATGGGCCACCCATCCACCAGAACGGTGCAGGCGCCGCAATCTCCGTTTTCGCACCCAGGCTTTGCTCCGGTCAGCCCAAGCTGCTCCCGCAGCGTATGGAGCAGGGTGTCGGACGGCTCGATCGTCACGTCCCGCTTCTCTTCATTGACTTCCAGCGAAATCACACTCTTTCCTATCACCTGAAACACGATTATCCCTCCAGTTCTTTTCCCAGATTCATCAAGGTATTTTTCAGAACGAACAGCCGGTATCGGTCCGATCCCGAAACATCATTTAAAACCGGCCCAGGCATCAGATTGACAGCATTGCGGACCCGCTCTTCCGGCGAGACGTCCCTTCTGTTCAGCTCGGTCTCCATCCTCACGCTGCGGAAGGGGAATCCACAAAGGCCGCTCAGGGCCAGCTTGAAGCTCCCTTCCTCCAGGACGGCGCAAAGGGAGATCAGCGGATAGTCGATCTTTTCGTTCTTCGTCTTCTTGATATGAAAATAAGGGAGGGCTGCATACTTTTTCTCCACAAGAAACTGAACGATAAACTCTCCAGGGGAAAGATTAAGCCCCTGATGGAAAAGACGGTGGACAGACACCTTTTTCAGATGACCCGCGCCAGCGATGAGCACCGTGCAGTCGGACAGCAGCAGAGGCAAAAGCGCCTCCTTGTAAATGATCGTCCCGCAGATGTTGCCGCCGACGGTAATTTTACACTGCATCGTATGGTCCGCGATTCTTCCGCAGGCTTTTGACAAAAGCGGAAACAGATCGGCTTCCGTTATGTCAGATAAGGTAACCGAAGAGCCGATCACCAAATGATCTCCGTCGGTTTTTAATTCGCGGCATTCCGGTATTCCTTTCAGATCGATGACAGCCCCCATATCGAGATTGTTCATCCTCGCCATGGAGATGATCTCCGAACCGCCCCCGTAATACAAAGGCCTTTTCCCTTCGGAATCGAGTTGCCCATATATTTTGACTGCCTCGGAAACCGTATCGGGGCGGTAATAGTCAAATTTCATCGGAATCATAGCTTGCCTCCTGTCTTTGCATTCCAGATGGATTCCGGCGTGACCGGAAGCTGGTTCAATTCGGTCCTGGCCGCTGTCGACAGCGCGTTGGCAAGGGCCGCAGGAATTCCTATGATCCCATCCTCGGCGATTCCCCGTGCGCCGTAAGGAGCATCCACCTGGGGTGTTTCCATAAAATCCACAAGGTATTGCGGCTCTTCTCCGATATGGAGGACTTTATAGGTGCGCAGGCTGGTATTTTCCACCCTGCCCGAGCCGTCGTAGACGAAGGCCTCCCGGCTCCCCAGACCCAGTCCCATGCTCATTCCTCCTGTGATAAGGCCTCTGGAAGTTTTCGGATTCAGGACCTTTCCTGCATCCATCACGGTTGCGGCCCTGACCAGCCGGTAGGAAAAGTCTTTCGTATCGAATTCTACCTCCACCGCCTGTGCGCCCACAGCCCAGGCCGGACCTGACTTCCCCCGTCCGGTTTCATGATCCAGCGTCGTCAGCTGGCTCATGATATGACTTCCCCGACCCATAATCTGACCTCCCACACTCTCGCCGCCCGGATACTGATAGCCGTGGACCAGATCCTTAAATTCAAGATAGGTGGTGGGGTCCTGTTTTAGAAAAACCTTCTCTTCCGCCACTTCAAGATCCTCGGTCGGGCACTTCAACGCAACTGCGGCGATGCTTTTCACCTGCTCAATCAGATCCTCCGCCGCTTTGAGCGGCGCCCGGCCGGCCATAAAAGTCGTCAGGCTTGCGACGGTCTTCCAGTGTTCGGGGCAAACCTGGGTATCGACCTCCAGCTTGACATGAATCCGGCTGACGTCCATTTTCATCTTCTCCGCGAGAATTTGCGCCAGGGTGGTTTTCATTCCGGGGCCGCATTCCACGACGCCGCTGTTCAGATTGATGCTCCCGTCCGAATTGAACGTGAGAAGGACGCCCGAAATGGCGTCGGTGGGCGAATTGGATGTCTTCCAGAAACCGCTGACGCCCTTCGCTCTGACGATGCCGTTTCCCAAATCGATCCTGGCGCCTTCCTTCCAACCGATCAACGCTCCAAGCCGTTCAAAACAGGCCGTCAGATTTCCGGTGCTGCTGGAGGTAACCTTCACCTGGGTCGGAGTCGTATCCCCTGGGATGATCGCATTCTTCATCCTCAGTTCAAGGGGATCGGTTCCGAGGGCTGCGGCAAGCTGATCTAGAGCCCGTTCCACACAAAACGTGTAGGACGTGTGGCCGAAGCCCCGAAAAGAGGTGGCGTATGGATGATTCGTATAGACGCATACGGCGTCGCACCAGACATTTTCAATGCGGTAAGGGCCGGTACAGTCCACCGCAATGGCTTTGGCAAGACGCGGGCCGATATCCGTATAAGCTCCCGTATCGACGAGATAGGTCATTTCGGCCGCTTTTAAATATCCATCCTTCGTCGCTCCGAGCTTGATTTTCGCTTCAAGTCCGAGCCGTCCGGGAGCCGACACCATGTCTTCCTCCCTCGTATTGGCGATTCTGACAGCCTGGCCGTCCACGGCCTTTGACGCCAGATACGCCAGAGCTTCCAGGATGACGGGGACCTTTCCGCCAAAGCCTCCTCCTACGAGGGGCGTTTTGACCGTTACCTTCCCCTCCTCCAACTGAAAGGATTTGCTCAGCAGCTTTTTAACGGAAAACGGCGCCTGGGAAGAGGCCGTGATAATGACCTGGCCGTCGGGATGAATCTCCGCCCTGGCAGCCCTCGTTTCCATCGCGATATGATCGGATTTCGGCAGTTGAAAACTCGCCTCCACCGTCACGTCACTTTCCTGCCACCCCTTTGCCATGTCGCCCTTTCGGATTTTGATTCTGTCAGCGATGTTTGTGTCAGGTTCGGGATAAACGTCCTGAACCGCCTTCTTATATTTCTTCAGATTTTCGTGGACCAGCGGAGCATCGCCCAGGATCGCCTCAGAGGGTGAGGCAACGACGGGAAGAGGCTTATACTTTACTGCAATGCGGTTTGCCGCCTCCATCGCCTCCCGCTCTGAGACGGCCACCACCAGGGCTACCGGCTCTCCGAAATATCTCACCTTGCCGGCGGCAAGGGGCGGACGGTCCTCGATTACATCTCCGCATAAAATGGCGCAATCCTTTCCCGTCAGGATCGCCTTGACCCCGGGGACTTTGGACGCCGCCCTGATGTCGACAGACCGGATCTCCGCATGAGCGTGGGGACTCGTCAGGATTTTTGCATGGAGCGTTCCCGTGATCTGGTCATCGTCCGTATACTTTGCTCTTCCGGTAACCTTGTCCCACGCCTCCTGGCGCTGAATATTCGTACCAACAGAATTCAAAATACCACCTCCAATCAATAAGAATAGGTTTTCTAATTCTGCCGTTCTTATACGGACGATCCCCTTTTCACTGTAAAATAGCTCCCGCACCGCAATTTTATCAAAAAGAAAAGGCCCGCCGCCTCTGATCGCTCAAGGGCAGCGGACCTTTTTCACCGGGGGTTACGCGGGTTTTATTTCTTTTCCCTGCGGAAGCACATGAACCAATCCAGGCAATACTGATCATCGTTCTGATTTTCCATACGCTCTTTCGCAGTACCGCAAGAGCCGGCAGTGGGAACGATGACATCGTCGCCTGGGCGCCAGTCGGCCGGGGTTGCGACACCGTCGCTGTCCGCCTTTTGCAGCGCAAGGATGATCCGCTTGATCTCATCGAAGTTTCGTCCGGTGGAAAGGGGATAATACAGGATGGTTCTGATCTTTCCGTTGGGATCGATCACGAATACGGCGCGCACGGCCTGGGTATTGGACTGTCCGGGCTGTATCATTCCATATTTGTTGGCAACCTCCATTCTGATATCTTCAATCAGAGGGAACTTGACCTCAACGTTCTTTTTTCCGTTCCACTCAAGCTCCTGAATCTTGCGCAGCCACGCGATATGTGCGTAAAGAGAATCTACGGAAAGACCGATAAGCTCGGTATTCATCGCCTTAAATTCCTCCGCCATGGACGCGAAGGTCATGAACTCAGTGGTGCAGACAGGAGTAAAGTCCGCGGGGTGGGAAAACAGGATCACCCATTTCCCGCTGAAATCTTCCGGGAAATTGATCTCTCCCTGTGTGGTTACGGCGTGAAAGCTTGGGGCGGTATCGCCGATCAAGGGCATTCTGGTTACTTTGATTTCTTCCATTTTCGTGTTCTCCTTTCATTGTTTACAATTGACCGATTGATCCGGTCTTTTAGGGTCGGTCGGTTTCAGACTTTTTTACAGTTGCCCTTTGTCCGGCCTTCCTCTTCTTCATGATATTCTTATTTTTATATCTTAATTCCACACGGATGCGCCGGAGCGCCGTCAAAGGCGCAGTCCCCCACCACAACCTCGTAGAAGCGATATCCTCCCGAAAGATTGAGGCAATCAAATCCGTTTTGAGAGAGGATTCTGCAGGCAAGGTAGCTGCGGAGCCCGCTCTGGCAGTGAACGTACAGCGTTTTCGTCCGGTCGAGCTGCGGCAGCCTCTCTCTCAGGGAATCCAGAGGAATGTGAACCGCTCCGGCAATCCGTCCCTCCGCGTACTCTTCCTCCGTACGCACATCGAGAAGCAGGGCATTTTCATCCTTCCGCACAGCCTCCACATCGTGCCAGTGAAATTGTCGCACTTTGTCCGTGATCAGGTTTTCTATGGCAAAGCCGGCCATATTCACCGGATCCTTTGCAGAAGAAAACGGTGGTGCATAACAGAGCTCCAGCTCCGCAAGATCGTAAGCGGTCATGCCAGCCCGTATGGCAGCAGCGATCACATCCGCACGCTTGTCAACTCCGTCAAAACCCACAAGCTGCGCTCCCAGAATCCGCCCGGTCTTCTTCTCAAAGATGGTCTTGATGCTGATATTGTTTGCTCCCGGATAATAGGTAGCATGGGAAGCGGAATAGGTCTGAATTTTGTCGTAGTCGATTCCGGCTACCTTCGCACTGTTTTCGTTGAGTCCGGTGGAAGCCACGGTCATGTCGAAGAGTTTCAGGATGCTCGATCCCTGGGACCCCCGGTACACGCTGTCGATTCCGCAGATATTGTCCGCCGCAATCCGGCCCTGCTTGTTGGCAGGCCCTGCCAGCGGAATATAGGAAGGCATTGCGCTGACCTGATGCTTTACCTCCACCGCGTCCCCGACGGCGTAAATATTCTCGTCGGAAGTGCGCATATAATCATCCACGAGGATGGCTCCCCGGGGATTTGTGCCGATGCCGGCGCTCTTTGCAAGGGCGCTGTCCGGCCGGACTCCTACCGACATCAATACCATATCGGTCTGCAGGACACCGCCGTTATCCAGTTCCACAGCCAGTGCAGATTCGCCCGGATGGAATGATTTCACTGCGCGGCCCAGAAGCAGTTCGATTCCTTCATGCCGCAGATACCGGTGTACCTCGCAGGCCATATCGTAATCGATAGGGCCGATCACATGATCCGCGAACTCCACGATCGTGACGGCAATCCCGGCGTGGGTAAGGTTCTCCGCCATCTCCAGACCGATAAAACCGCCTCCGACGACGACCGCCGTTTTGGGCTGCGTTTTTCGGATATATTCGTGGATCTGATACGTGTCAGGAATGGTTCGCAGCGTGAAAATCCGCTTATCCTCTATTCCGGGAAGCGGCGGCCGCACGGGCTCCGCGCCGGGCGACAGGATCAGTTTATCGTAGGATTCCTCGTAATCCTCCTCTTTTTCATGGTCCCGTATCCGGACGACCTTACGGGCGGCGTCGATGGCGGCCGCCTCATGGCGCACCCGCACATCTACAGCAAAACGGCTCTGAAAACTCTGGGGAGTTTGAAGGGTGAGGTCATCTTTTTCCGTTATCTCACCGCCGATATAATAGGGCAGGCCGCAATTGGCATAGGAAATGTACTCGCCCCGCTCCAACAGAATGATTTCCGCCTTTTCATCCAGCCTGCGCAGGCGCGCCGCTGCGGATGCGCCTCCGGCCACCCCGCCGACAATGATTGTTTTCATGCTCCGACCTTCCTCTCTAGCTTTCCCCGCCACTGCATTATGCCGCCGATATTCGTAACGTCCGTATATCCAAGCCTTTCCATCATCATGCACGCCTGAAAACTCCGAGCTCCGCTATGACAGTATACAAAGATGCGCGCATCCTTTTCCGGAATTGCCTGCACTACTCCGGTGATCCGGTCAAGGGGCAGGTTGATGCTTCCTGGGATATGGCCTGATGCGAACTCTTCTCCGGTTCTTACATCGAGCAGATAGATGGATTTATCCGATGCGAGCTCTCGCTCGGCTTCTCTCATGGAAATGGACGAAACGGGTTTTTTAAAATTAAAAAACATGGTGATCCCTCCTTTGATGGTCTCTGTATGTCAGACCTTCGCCTTATGGCCCCAGTGTGCCGGAACCTCTGCTTTATGGTCCCAGTGTATCAGACCGCATTCCGCCTTTCCGTGACATTGTTACCGAGGGGTAACAAAAAAACGCCCCAAAATTTCATAAGAAATTCTGAGGCGAATTCTGATACGGTTTATGAAAAATTCAGAGACGTTTACCGCTCTGCCTATTCTTTATAGCCCTTTGGATTTTTCTGCTGCCAGTTCCATGAATCACGGCACATTTCCTGTAAGTCTCTCTTGGCAGACCAGGACAGCTCCAGCCTTGCCTTTTCGGGGTCCGCATAGCAGGCAGCGATGTCGCCGGGCCTTCTTTCCGTAATCTCATAGGGAATCGCTCTCCCCACAGCCTTCGAAAATGCGTCAATCACTTCCAGCACGCTGTAGCCCTTTCCCGTGCCCAGGTTGTATACCTGCAAGCCGCAGTTCTGATCCAGCTTGTTCAGCGCGGCCAGATGGCCTTCCGCCAGGTCGTCCACATGAACGTAATCCCGTACTCCGGTCCCGTCCGCAGTGGGATAATCTCCGCCGAAAACCCTGACTTTGTCGAGCTTGCCGATGGCCACCTGGGCAATATACGGCACCAGATTGTTCGGGATCCCGTTGGGGTCTTCTCCGATATCGCCGCTGGGATGCGCGCCGATGGGGTTGAAATACCGCAAAAGCGCGATATTCCAGGCAGGATTGGAAGCATAGAGGTCCCTGAGAATATTTTCGATCATCAGCTTCGTCCTTCCGTAGGGATTCGTTGCGGAAAGAGGATGATCCTCCCCAATGGGAACCGTCTCCGGATTGCCGTAGACCGTCGCCGAGGAGCTGAACACCAGCTTCTTCACTCCATACTCCCTCATCGCATTCAATAGCGAAATCGTAGAGAAAAGATTATTTTCGTAGTATTTGAGCGGCTCGGCCACCGATTCTCCCACGGCTTTATAACCCGCAAAATGTACGACGCCCGAGATGGGATGAGCTCTGAAAATGCGCTCTAAAGCTTCCCTGTCGCGGAGATCCTCACAGTAAAACGGAAACTCCCTGCCGGTAAGCTTCCCCACCCGCAGGACCGCCTCCCGGCTTGAATTGCTCAGGTTGTCGATTACAACGATATCATGTCCGGCCTCCAGAAGCTTCACGCACGTGTGACTTCCGATATAACCGGCTCCTCCGGTAACAAGTATAGACAAAG
>CAMJRV010000012.1 GCA_946408315.1 uncultured Bacillota bacterium
GAATAATCTTAGAAATAAGAAAATGGCATTCAATATTTTCATGGGTTATGACCTGATGCAGAATGTTACTCTGACAGATGGCTTAAAACAAGTCGATCTGCCCTCAAAATCATTGGAAAGCTCCATTAAAGATGCGCTTGCCAATCGAAACGAGATCAAAGGGGCCGAATTCTCTTTAAAATATGCGAAGCTGAATTTTGATATTTATAAGGACTATCCACAAAGCTCCGCCAGCTATCTCAAAACTCAACTCGGCATTATTCAAGCTGAAAAATCCGTCAAGGATACCTATGCCGGCATTGAGATGGATGTCAGGTCAAAATACATGGACATGCAGCAGAAATATGCCGCAATTAAAACTGGTGTAAAAACCGTAGAAAATGCAAAAGAAGGCCTGCGCCTTACCCAACTGCAATATGATGCTGGAATGACGACGCTGACTGCCGTAAACGAGGCACAGATCGCCTACAACCAGAGTCAGGTTGCGCTGAGCAATAATATGCTGGATTATAACCTAGCGGTAGAAGCGTATCTCTATGCAAGTGGCGTCGGAACGAGTGCCTCTAGAATCAACTAACCAACGAATAATTTCTACCTATGCTATAAATTATATGGCGCCAATCATCTCATCGTGATTGGTGCCATTTTTTCGTAAACGGTAAACCAGCCGTACATGGAAGTCGGTTTTGAAATATGCGATACTACTCCAAAGGACTCGAAAAACTTGTAACAGTTTTTCAAGTAATAATACAAGTTGGAGGCAGTGTCGTGAATGTTACAGATCTCAAAACTCAGATGCATATGAGGGAATGGGCAAAATTGATAGAGGCCTGCCAAGACAGCGGACTTAGCATCAAGCAATGGTGTCTGCAGAATAATCTGCCCGAATCTCAATATTACTACTATCTTAAAAAACTGCGTCTGGAGGCCTGTAAAGGCTTGCCTTCGGAAAAGCGGGACGAGCCACAATTCGCTCTCGTTCCAAACTCAAGTACAGTTTGGTCTCTGCTTCGGCGGTTTCCATGTGATGTATCAAAGATATGTCTATGCAATGCCCATCACACGTCAAGGAAAAGACTGGTGCTATCAGGGCGTCCAGGCGGGCAACGCTGGGCAACTGGGTTTTAAAGTCTGCCAAAGAGCATCTTTTCCCGCTTTATGACAGGCGGTACCAAACGGAATCGGCATGCAAAGTTCTTTTGGAGGCACACACTTTCGGTGGTTGGAATCTCCGAATGCACATAGAAGGTTCCAGTTTAGGTAAAGCGACCAATTATACTTGTAAATAACATGGCTGGCCCGTTAGGCTATCTTGCAGACGGTAGAGTCGAGCTTTCTACGAATCGGCTAAACTGCCTGCTATGGTCTAAGACCTTGCCGCCGGAATGTTATCTGAACCCAAAATCAGAAAGCGACAATTCAGAACAGTTGAAAAGATCTTCTATGTAACAAACTCTCAGGGAAATGAACGTCTCCCGGGAGTTTTTCTTTACCTATGCGCCCTCGCGTTAAGCTCTTACTCCGCATTAAGAGCTTACTAACATTTGGCATAGAGTTACAAAACGAGAGGCGGATTTCTCCGCCTCTCGAAAAGTTAGACTTTATTCAATTTGAGCTGATACTAAGCTTACCACTTTGTTACGACGATAGCTACTTCGTAGCCAGGATCGTCACTGCCAGTCTCTGTATCATAGAGATAGATGCTGTTACCTTCCGTGATGGAAGCAGCGTCGGACAGTGCATAGTAGTCTACCTCGCCATCTCTGTCGATGACTGCTCTATATACGACAGGTTCCTTAGCCAATGCTACAGTGTTACCATTGCTGAGAACCAATGTCAAGCCGTCGTTCTTGATCGCAGATACGGTAACATTCTTGCCACCATATACAGTTTGTGGATTGTAGCTCTTGATCGTTCCATCAGCCTTCACGTCGATCTTGTAAAGTGCAGGTACAGAGGAAACAGTCCAGCTATAGTTATCATCGGACAGCTTATCAAGCTTCGCGCCGTTTGCATATCCAGTCAACTGCAGAACCTTATCCTTATCGGCATTGGTAACCTTTGCAATTCCGTCAACAACAGCATAAACGTCATCCTGCGACTTGTTGGTGTAAGCCTTGTGAACGTTCAGAGCGACTACTTCGTTCTTGCTGTTCAGTCTGTAGTATACGTATCCAAGCTGATCTCCAGTTTCAACATTGCCAATCTTAGTTGCAACATCAATGTCAGTAACAACACCAGAAGTGGAGGTTCCAACATAACCGAATACGACTGCATCGGACTTGACGCTGTACTTACCGTTGGAAGTAACCAGCAGAGTAGCGGTTTCCAACTTAGTTGCAGTGGAAGTGTAGTTATTATTGACATCCGCACTGCTCATAGCGCCATCCTTGTTCAAGCTGTATCCGACGATCTTCTTTAACTCGATTGCAGTTTGTGTAGCGCCACCGATTGAATCTTTAGCATCCGATTTCAGATTGATCCAAGCGGATTCGTCATCTCCAGTGTAGAACTTATACTCGTCTTTTACTGAACCATCAGTAAGCATGATAGCATACTTGTCGTTGCTGCCTGTCTTGTTGTCCAGCGCATAAACCTTGCCAGCAAAATCCAGATAGAATACGACTTCATCGCCTACTTCAGGTCTATCCGAAGTTGCACCCTTGGTCTTCGCAAATTTGTAGTCTTTTCCATCAACTGTGAATTTGTTGCTCTTGATCTTGGTAACTTCGCCAGTTACGACAGTCGTTCCAACTTCTACCTTGTTGATTTCTTTGCCATTTCCGCCCTTAGTGTAGACGTATACGACATTGTTTTCTGCGATCTTGTCAAGAGAAGCAACTCCTGCAAGCTGGAAGCTGGTCTTATCGATGCTTCCATCTTTCAGCGTAGCGAAATCATAGCTTAACAGTCTTTCTTCGCCGAGCTGATTGAGGTCACCTTTGGATACTTTCTTAGCTCCATCTTCCTTCCACTGGGAGATCGTATAGATTTCCTTGATGGTCTTGCCGGAAACGTCACCGTTGATCGTTACGGAAGAGCCGGAGGCGATCGTAACATCAGATCCTACATGGTAGCCGGTCTTAGCTTCGCCATTCAGCATAAAGGAGTCAGAGAATAATCCTGCTTTGATTGTGTAGTCAACATCGTCATCGCCCTTGAACTTTGAAGAACTCGTCAAACCGTTGATCGTACCATCGGTCTTTACAGTGACATCGTCATCAAATTCGCCCTTGATCGCTGTGGATTCTTCGGAAGCGATAGCAAGAATTCTGTAAGGCTTATCCTTTTCAGTGTAAACCGTTACCATCTTACCAACGTAAGGAGTAAGGTTGATCAGAGTTTCTTCGTCGCCCTGAATGATCTTTACTTCAGCTTTTGCGTTCAGACCGGTAGTCAGAAGATTTACGATCTTGTAATCCGCTTCGTCTTTAAAGCTTCTGTCGGAGAGAACTTTCGTAGTTCCGTCAGCGGAAACTTCTACTTTGTCAACGGTCAGAGCGTTGTAGATGATCTGTGCAGCATTTGCTCTTGTAACGCCTGTAGCAGTGGCAACATCCTTATAAAGGTTGTTGTTCTGAGCCAGGGATACATAGTTTGCAGGCCATACGCCTACCAGAGCTGCGGAGTTATTGGTATAACCAATCGCTCTCAGAACCATCGTAATCGCTTCGTTTGCGGAAACAGTTCTGCCAGGCATTACGTTGCCAGCGCCGTCACCGACGAGGATGCCCTTGGACTGACAGAATGCGAGGTAAGGAACTGCCCAGCCATATCCAGCGGTATCTTTAAACGTCGAGGTTTTGTAACCGGCAAGGGCACTTTCCGGAATAGCAAGTGCTCTTGTGATCATAGCAGCAAACTGTGCTCTAGTTACCTGCTGATCAGGAGCAAATGTTCCGTCTCCCATACCGTCAATGATTTTCAGGTTAAAATTAACCGTGATTGCTTCTTCGTTCGCATTGCCGGCGATGTCGCTCAGGCTGGCCTGAGCTTCGTTAGCAGCGAATGCCATTGAGAAGCTTCCCAGTACCAGTGATAACACCAGTACAAATGAAAGTACTTTCCTCATTAAAATTCCTCCTTTAAGGTATTTCTCTTCGAAGGGGAGTTTTTTTTGGTTTTTTGCTCAAATCATCCTCCCCTTCTGAAGATAATTTGACATTTTCTATAGAAATGCGGGTTGCTTATCCACCGCATATTCTATCACAATGAATTATACCTTTTGCCTAAGTGGCAGTCAACATCAAGTTTTGAATGTAACCAAATTGTAATACATCCGGGGCCTTGCCCCCATTCGCCTTTCTTTTGATCCTAAGGTACGTAATTATTATATCAAATGTCACGGCAAAGTCCATTACAGACATGTTACAGGATTGTTAACAATCCTCGCATATTGAACCCGAGGGTAAATAAATCTCCTTGAAATAGTAAAAACACGGGAGTATTATAGAAGCACTAAGTGTGTACCTTTGTGTATTCTTTCAACCAAACCACGATCAAGAGGGCTATAGGCGAGATTATAACATCACAATATTCATAGCAGCAAGATGGAGGTTTCGTTTGAAAAAAATTGAGATTTATTTTAAAAGATTTATTGACTACTGCAGAGTCCAGAAAAGATTGTCCCACGATACGGTAAAAGCATATGAGCTTGATTTAAAGATGTTTGCCGAATTTTTGTCGGGGCTTCCGGCCCCTATAATAATAGAAGACAGCTTAGGGGTAACCAAGCAGACCTTAGAAGAATATGCCCGTTATCTAAATGAGAACTTCGCAGTGAAAACCGTGCGGAGGCGGATCGCATCTTTAAGATCCTTTTTTACCTATTTGGAATATCAGGAAATGAACGAGAATAATCCGTTTGACAGATTCCGTTTAAACGTCAAGGAGCCGTTTCGGCTGCCCCAGGTCATGTCTCTGGAAGATATAAAAGCGGTTTTGATTTCAGCCTATGGTGCCGCTCCGGCGCCTTTGCCCGGATCAGAATCAAGAAGCAAAGCGGTCAGGCGCGGCAAAGTAAATCCAAACTCAGAGGCATTCCTATGGGCAAGGGATGTTGCAATACTCGAATTACTTTTTGCCGGAGGGCTCAGGGTAAGCGAACTCTGCAAGTTAGAATTCGAAGACTTGAGCACGGATTATCACACAGTTAGAATTAACGGAAAGGGCAATAAAGAAAGAACCATTTATCTGGGGAATGTCGAGGTGGTGGAGGCGCTGAACCGCTATCTGATGTTCAGAAAGGCCGTAGATGTTGATAGCCCTTCCATTTTTATTACGAAATTTCACAAGCCGTTGACGACCCAGGCGGTGAGAAACCTGGTGGAAAAGTATGCGAAGCTTGCAGGGATCAGCAAAAAAATCACACCACATGTTTTCCGGCACTCCTTTGCCTCTCTTCTGCTGGAAGAGGGAGTCGATATCAAATACATACAGGATTTTCTGGGGCACAGCTCCATATCTACGACGCAGATTTATCTGCATACAACGAGCAGTCAGAAGAGACTGATCCTGTCCACGAAGCATCCGAGACAGAAGCTGGTCTTGTCGGACATTGCGCAGACGGTTGATTTTTCTATCAAATAGGGATTCACCCGCAAATTACAGAAATAGAAGAAGGTTTCCTGAAATCAGGGAGCCTTCTGTATTTTTTGTGCGGAAAAAGAAAACCTAGTGGAATAAAATGAAATGCTGTTTGAAAGGAGAAAGGAAATGGAACGTCTACAGTACGACTGCAAAAATTTTTTGGAATACTGCCGAAACAATAAAAGATTGATGGAAAGCACCATAAGGGTGTATCGGCTTGACCTGCAGCATTTCAATCAATTCCTGGAGCTTGCAGAGCAAGAAACGCTGCAGATCAAGAGTTACGACGAGGTGACCAAGCTCACTCTCGAACATTATCTCGCATCACTCCAAAGCTATTCCTTAAAAACAATTAGGAGGAAATTTGCTTGTGTTCGATCGTTATTCCACTATCTGGAGGATTTGGAGAGAATCATTCAAAACCCGTTTGCCCGATTTCAGATCAATATGAGGGAGCCGTGCCAGCTGCGGACAACCATGAATCTGGATGAAGTACGGAAAGTGCTTTCATCAGCATACGGTGAAAAACCCGTCAGTCTGTCGGAGCCACCGGACAACACTTCCGCGCAGAACTTGAAAATCACATCGAAAGAGTTTATCCGGATCAGGGATATCGCGATTCTGGAGACACTTTTCGTGGCCGGGCTGAGAGTAAGTGAACTGTGCGGACTGACGTTCAAGGATATCAATTTAAATTATGAAACCCTCATGATCCATGGGAAAGGTAATAAAGAGCGGCTGGTCTATCTGGAAAACAGGGAGGTAATCCTTGCTTTGGACAGCTATTTGAATTATAGAAAAAACGTCGAAATAGACCTGCCGTACCTGTTTATCACAAAATTCGGGCAGATGTTATCTACACAGGCAGTTAGAAACCTTGTGACAAAATACGCAAGGCTGGCTGGAATCAACAAGAATATCACACCCCATGTATTTCGGCATACCTTCGCATCCCTTCTGCTGGAAGAAGGCGTTGACATTAAATACATTCAGGACTTTCTGGGCCACAGCTCCATCTCTACCACCCAGATTTATCTCCATACGACCAGCCGTCAAAAACGCAGGATCATAGCCACCCAGCACCCCAGACAACAGCTGCATTTTTTTGAAAGTACTACTATAGATAATGTCAAATTATCTTCGTGAAGGGGAGAAGTAGTTTGAACAAAAAAATAAAAGATATTTCCCCTTCGGAAGAAATACCTTAAAGGAGGAATTTTAATGAAGAAAGTACTTTCATTTGTACTGGTGCTGACACTGGTACTTGGGAGCTTCGGAATGGTATTCGCTACTAGCACAAATACTGTTCAGAAGGTGCCAACTGTGGCAACCGACTCGGAAATGCCTTTAACCATATTGCAGTTAAAGGTAAACGACCAGTTGGGTCTTTCCGGTGACCAGACCCTCAAACTTACCGTTGAAAACGGTAGTCTCTATGTAGTAGGTGCTGACATCGAGCTCGCCAATGCTGTCGCAACAACCGCTTCTGGCAGTGTAAGCTCTGCCGATCAGACCAAAGCGGTATGGGTAGCGGTTGCCAATAAGGATGGGGCTAATGTATCACTTCCTACCGGCGCTATAACTCCTATCACTGCTGGTGATAAGTCTGTAGAATTTACCATTAATGCTGCTGCTGCCAGCCTCATTGGCAAAGATGCTGTTGTTCTTCTCGGAATCAATCTGAAATCCGATGCAGAGGGTGAGGTTAAGGTCAAGGTAGATGGCGGTGACTCTCAGTTCACTTCCGGAACCTATACGGTTGCTGTAGCCGGCGGAAATAACACCATCGCCACTGTCTCCGGAGATCCCAAGAAGACCGGAAGAACCAGCAATGTAGAGGCAACGAGCATTGAAATCCGTGAAGTAGGAGTCAATTCCGTTTACGGTCAGCAGATTGTAAAGCTTTCCCTGCCGAAAGGTGTTTCATGGAAAAGCGGCACTACGCTCTCCGGCAACATGGTTACTGGTTCCGTGACCGGTACAATTAGCTCCTCTGATGACAGAGACATCACTTTTACCTTCACACCGAACGCTAACGCCGCAAATCGTGAAGTGCTTGTTATCAAGCCTTTCATCAGCGTAGGCAAGGACGCTCGCTTAGGCGACATTGAAGTCCAGATCAGAAACCAGGGGTCTAGCGACCACTCTATCTCTGATGCTTCCGGGTTGATCATCGCAAAATATTCAGAGGAAGGCGTCACCGTCACAACGAAGAAAGAAGCCGATCTTCCGCTGATCATCGCCGGACGTGAGATGAAGGACAGCAAGGCGTATACAGTAGAAGTAACGCTGGAAGAAATCCAGAAAGGCTCTTTGATTCCTGGAAAATACGTAGATTTCAGCTTCCCTGAGTGGGTGCAGCTCACTACGGATCAGGCAATCAAGGTAAAGGTGAACGGAACAGAGAAGTCTTCCGTTTCCGTAGATCCTAAACAGGGAGATGTCACCAAAAACCGTCACGGCTTTGAATATTATGTTGGAAGCGAACTCGAAAACAAGGCCAACAAGCTTGTCTTCGAAATTCCTGTAACAGTAGAAGCTGACAAGACCGGCGATATCGAGCTGACTGTTAGCGGAGCAAAGGCCGGCGTAGATGAGACTAAGCTGGTTGTAGGCAAGGTCATTGCACCTCTCACTGCAGAAGTAAAGATTTCCAACATCAAAACCGGTGTCCAGAATCAGGCCATTGCAGACATCCTGATCAAGGAGACGTCCGCAGGCGCCATCAGAGATTTGGCAGACAACAATACTCTGGAACTCTGGATTTCACAGAATGGCCAAAACATTAAGTTCAGCAGCGGAAAAGCGGAAGTAGTCGCCGGCGATCTTGATATCAAGGAAGCCAAGACGAAGGATATCGCTAAGAATGGCAGCCTTGTAATGACCATCGACAGAAGCTCCATCAAAACCCCTGCTGAAATCAAGATCACGGGAGTTGAGCTGAGTCCTGACAGAACCCCTGCACAGGGCATGTATTCGCTGAACGTCGGCGGAGATGCGGTTGTAGACAATTGGATGTATAAAAATGCCGCAAATTCCTCTGGAAAAGATTCTGATTTCACTGATGCTGTCGTGTCTGTTGATTACGTCAACGTAGTAACTCCGGCAGATCAGGGTGTGAAAGCGACCTTCACCATCGGCGAATCCAAGTACACTGTGAATGGTGCTGAAAAGACGATGGATGCCGCTTCCTATATCGATTCAAACGGCAGAACAATGGTACCGATCAGACATATCGCAAACGCACTGGGCGTAGACGACAACAAGATCGTCTGGAATCAGGCTACCAAAACAGCTACAATCTTCGGAAAGAATACTGTAATCATTACAGTCGGAGAGAACAAGCTGACCGTTAACGGCGCTGTCGTTCCGATGGACACCGTAGCCGTAAACAATAACGGTAGAATCTTCGTTCCTGCAAGATATATCGCTAATGCACTTGGTGCAAGCGTAGAGTGGGATAATGCCAATAGAGTCGTCACACTGACAACGATTGGACTGTAAAAGCTTTAGGCTGATTTAGCCTTACGAAAGCGGGCTTCTTGAGAAGCCCGCTTTTTTCACTAATAGAACACAGCCGATAACGTTGAGCTATGTAGCTTGGCAGTGGCTGTGAATCGTAACCACACGAATCATAAAGGAGGATATTGGTAATGAAACAAAAAAAGATATTAGCAACTGGCTTTGCCATAGGGCTTGTGTTTTCTATGAGCATCCAGGCCTTTGCCGCCCCTGTCATAGAAAAGATCGAGGCATATATAAACCACCAGATGACATTTACGTTCAATGGAGAAAAGAAGGCTCTGCCGGAAGGCTACGAGGTCATAGTATACAAAGACCATTCCTATGTTCCGGCCAGATTTGTGGCGGAAAACCTGGGAGCGGAAGTGACATGGAACGATCAAACGAAAGAGATCGGCATCGTCTCCAAGAAATCAGATAACAACAGCGCTGAGAAACCAAATGACAACAAAGAGACAAAGCCGAAATACGATTATAAGAAATTACCCTTATATAAAGAAACCGCGAATTACAAGATGTCTGTCCTCCTGTTTTCCGATGACAACCAAGGGAAGAAGCTGAACATCACCCTGGAAAACAAGTCTGACGACCTGATCCAGCTGGATCAGATGGCCACCATCGTAGAGGCCGATGGGAAGAACTATGACATGTCTAAAGCGACGATTACCCACTTGGATACCAGGTGGTATCAGGACTTGAAAAAAGAGGATAAAACCGAAGGCTTTATAAGGCTTCCAAACAATATAGATTACACCGAAGTGAAAAATATTCATGTCGTCTTCAAGGTAAAATCAAACGGGGCGCTTAAGGAATGGACGGAAAACATGGATTTTGATATTGCGTTATAGAATAAGGAGACACTAAAACAATGAAATTTCAACTTTCTAGCAAAAGAATACTGATGATACTGACCGCTGCCATGCTGTGCCTGACCATCGTCGCCGGACCTCCCCTACAGGCCATGGCTCAGGAAAAAGGGGTCGCCCGACTGGTCGTTGACGGTCAGGAGCATGCCTTTTCCATCGCCCCTGTCATTATTGGTAAGAGCGTTCTGGTACCTATGAGTGATATTTTTAAGGCTCTTGGGGCAGAGGTCAACTGGTCACAGGAGCGCAAGGAAGCAGAGGCGGTAAAACCGGGTACCAGCATCATTATCAAAGCGGATTCCCGCACAGCATTTGTAAATAACCGGGTTATTGAACTTCCCCAAAGCGCCGTCATCATAGAAGGGCGAATGATGGTCCCTCTCCTCTTTGTCAGCGAAAGCTTTGGCGCTGCTGTGGACTGGAATGCCGAGACGAATACTGCGACCATTAAAATGCCTGAAAAAAAGGAAGAGAAGAGATTATCCTATGCCGATGCGATAAAACAAGGAATTCAGAAAAGCTTTGCCTGGCAGAGCGCGCAGATCAGCGCCGAGAAGGCGTCCAATAGAAATCAGGATTTTGCGCTTACCCTGGGCGAATATGCCCTCCCCTCTATCCGCGCAAAAGAAGGGCTTAAGCTTGCGGACAAATGGGGTGAGATGCAGCTTGCGCTCACAGCAGATCAGGCCGGAACCAGTGTAAAGTCCTATATGGATGCCGTCAGCCTGAAACTGGAAAAGCAGAAAAATCTGAAGGATAAAATTGAATTTCTTGAAAGAAAGCTGAAAGCGGAACGGTTGAAGTACGATTACGGCATGCTCAGTCTGAACGACCTGCGGGATGTGGAGTCGACACTGTTCACAGCAAAACAGAATCTTGTCATTTTGGAAAAGGAACTTGACACGGCCTATGAAGATTTGAATTACGCATTGGGCTATCCGGAATCACAGCGGGATCTGCCGGAATATGATTTAAAATACGTTCCCCTGCCGGAGACTGATCTGGAAAAGAAAATAAAAGACGATACGGCATCAGATCCTTACCTCTGGTTTGCAATGCAGCAAAGGGAGCTGGCCCAGTTTGCACTGACTACATATGAATATAACGCGGATTCCCAGAGCTGGACCCTGACAAAGCTGGATCTGAGCTCGGCAAATCTGAATGCCGCGAATACGGAAAAGGCCCTGGCAAAAACGATCCGTTCAAGATATGATCAGATACGTTTGCTCGAAGAAAATCTTGAAAGCCTTCAGATTACCCTTGACCAGACAAAACGGAGCGTCAATGCCGCCAGACTTCAATTTGACATCGGTATGATTACAAAAATACAACTGGAAGAAGCCCGAAGGAATGTCTGCGATCTGGAAATTCAAATCCATGAGCTTCAGCTGAAGCACAAGCAGTTGACGGAGATATTTGAAAAACCCTATCTGGCTCCGGACTACATTTCAGGAAGCGGTCAGAGTGCATCATAGAAATATAAGGTGAGCATATGTATCAAGCAAGGGTAAAACAAAAAATCATTATTTTGCTGATCCTTTCCGGTCTCCTGATCGGAATCCAGATGAGCTCGGGAAATATCATCCAAACCGTTTGGGCGGCTGATCCAAGCCCCCTTCTGGCACAGATGACAGGCTGGGAAGAAAATGCTCCATTTTTGGACGTCACCCATCAGATGCTCCCCGCAGATGCGTTTTCACAGGGGCAGGAGAACCTTTTCCGGGTGCATCTGTACAATTCCGGCGATGTCGCTTTCAAGGAGATCTCTGTTGCCGTGACCCTTCCTGAGGGCCTGTCCTTTGGAAATACCAGCAATGTCGAAACCCTGGACAGTATGCTGGTCGGAGATCGAAAGGCCGTTGGCTTCCCCATCCGCGTCGAACGAAAGGCGGAGACCAAAAGCTATGCCATCATCGTAGAAGTAAATGCGAGAGGCTACCAGGGGCAATCCTGGCAATCCACCCGGACCTTCTATGTTCCCGTAAAAGGCAGTACGGCCTTCTCTGATGATGACATCGCAATTTCAAATATCTCGCTGCCTGCCTCTGTTGCGGCAGAACAGGATTTTACCCTCACCTTCCAGGTGAAAAATATGGGAACCATTGATGCGGGTCGATTAAAAATCAGCGCTGAGGGGAGCGAAGGCCTCGTCAACAAGTCCAGGAATATTTTCTTCGAGCCTCGACTTGAAAAGGGCGGCAGCAAGAATTATTCCGTCGTCTTTTATACGATGAAAACAGAAGGACCAAAAAGCGGCACGATTAAAATCACCGTAGAGCCCGACGGTTCCGTCGATACAAAGGATGCAAACCGCCTTACGCAGTACGCAACCTTATTTGTTTCCGGATCGAAAGGAAACGCAAAAAAGCTTCAGCTTGTCGTGGACCAGTATTCCTTTGGAGGCAAATCTGTACGGGCCGGGGATGAGTTTATGCTGCACCTGCGCCTGCGCAATACTGCAAACACAGAGCTGACCAATATCAAGGCTGCGATCAGTACGGAAAACAATGCGTTTATTCCTATAGGCGGAAGCAATTCCTTTTACGTAGATTCCATCGGAGCCAATGGCTTTTATGAAAAGAGTCTGCGCCTCAGCAGCAATCCCCAGGCAGATCAGAAACCGGCCCCCATTACCCTTGCACTGGCCTACGAGGACAGCAATGGAAATACATATGAAGCTTCGGAGATCATATCCGTTCCGGTAGTTCAGGATATCCGGCTGACTTATGATGATCCCGTCGGTCCCGTAGAATGCTATGCGGGACAGCCTTCCGGCGCTGAGGTGCAGTTTTATAACATGGGCAAGGGACTCCTTTATAATCTGAGAGTCAATGCGACAGGAAACTTTGATACGACGGAATCCAACAGCTATTATGTGGGAAATCTGGAAGGCGGAAAAAGTGACAGCTACAGTTTTCAGTTTATTCCGAGAGCGCCGGGAAAGGTAGAAGGTGTAGTCACGTTTACCTATGAAAACATCGCCGGAGAATCCCAAAGCCGGGAGCTGGCGTTTTCGTTCCCTGTTTCTGAGATGCCTGTCGACTCCGGGGAAATAGGGGAAATCCCCCCGGAAAGCGGACATTCACTGAAATCAAAGCTGCTGGTCGCAGGGGGCCTTGGAGGAAGCTTCCTCCTGGTGATCCTTCTATGGCTCCGACGACGGCGAAAAAAGAAACAGGATCTCATGCTGGATTTGAATGATATATAACTCTATACAGTACCAAAAGAATAGGATGCCTGTAAATTCAGGCATCCTATTTGATCGATTCTCTTTTTAAATCTTATTTCGTTACCACAATAACATCTGCTGACGTTTCCTTATCGTCGAGAACATCGTAGGCTCTGACCTTAACCCCTTCATAGATATTTGACAGGCTGCCGCTTCGGTAAGCCGAATCCTTGCCCTTATCCAAAACGTATACGGAGGCGTTTTCTTTCACGCTGAACATCGTTCCGTCGTCAAGCTTGACGACATTGTTTTCAAAGCTTACCACCTTGACAAAGTCCTTTGTTGTTCCCGAAAGCTCTTCAAACGTGGAAGTCCGTTTACTTCCATCTGCAGAAGCGATGCTCTTTACGATACCGTTGGTCATATTGATCTCATAAACGGTGCCGTTCAGATAGTCGCTTTCTCCCGGCAAATTCGCCAATCCGGACTTTCCAAGCCAGGTGATTTCTCTTGTCGCAGTCAGGGTTTCCAGTGCGGAAACCTTTTCTCCGTCACCGTTCAAGGTTGAAATAACTTCGTTGATTACTCCGAATACGTTTCCGCTGAAGCCCACGTCCATCGGAAGTACCATCGCGGTGATCTTGTTGTTTTCTACCTTATAGAAAGCGGGCGTTTGAGTGTTCTTGAATTTATATACCGTATCGAGGCGATAGTCTGCCGCTTTTTGCGAGAAGGTCATAGTGCTTTTGTAGTCCTTCGATTTCCCGTAAGTATATATCGTGGCGTTTTTCGCGATATCCTTGCCGGCAAAGGTTGTCATCGTCTCGTTAAACGCGCCGCTTATGAAGGTCATGTTTGCCGTATCAGGGACATCCTTTGCTTTATCCTGATCAGTCCCCTGAGAAGGCGCCTGCGGCTCCGGATTGGCGGCTGCAATTTTGTCCAGCGCGTTGTAAGTCGTCTGGGCCGCGATCCATTTCGTAGCCAGATTTGGCAGCGGAGTTGGGAGGTTTTTCATGAGGTCCAGTTCGGCCGCCTTATCGGTATAGTTTGCGGGCCAGGTTCCGCCCAGCTTCTCATCGGTATAGCCTGCCGCTCTGAGTACCATGGTGACCAGTTCATTCATGGTTACCTTGCTGCCCGGCTTGAAGGTTCCATCGGGATAACCGTTCGTCACCTTGTTCCTGACGGCATAGCCGATATAGCCTTCCGCCCAGTTGTAACCGCTCATATCTTTAAAGCCGCTTTTCAGAGCAGGCTGGGTCGCAGTTCCGACAACCTCTGCCGTCGGCGCATTCATCGATTTTACGACGATGATGCAGGCCTGGGCTCTCGTCAGTTCAGCGTCCGGATTGAAATTTCCGTCGGTATCGCCTGTTATGATGCCTTTTTCCACGAGAGCAGAAACTGCCTCTTCATAGCTTTTTCCCTTCACGTCGCTCGGCACGGCCGCAAAGACGGCAGTCGACGCGAGCAGCGTCAGGATCAGCGTTAATGCTACTGTTTTCAATAATTTTTTCTTCATTGCGTTTTCCCCCTTTTAGCGGCTAACGCCGCTCTGCTATGGAACCAACGGCTGCGCCTCCGACTCGCTTCGCTCGCTGCTGTCCGTTTTGCCGGCCAAGCAAGCTTGGGGCAAAAAGGCCATGGTTCCCTTCGGCGCTCGCTATGCGAGCTGAGCACCCTCCTTAAGTCTACATCTAACCATTTTATATATTAGCTTTTCGGCATGAGCCGATACATCAGCGCCGCCGTATCTCCACGCGTTGCGGGAGCGTTCCAGTCTGACACTACCACATTGCCAAGCAGATTATACATCTGTACGTATTGAATATAATTGTTCGGCCAGTTCCCCTGGGCCTCCAGCTCAGATGCTGCGCTGGAATTGGTTCTCACCAGGATGGTAACCAGCCGCCCCCGAAACCGGTCTCTCAAGGATGGTAATCAGCTCCGCATACGAGATATTACTGCCGGGAGCGTAAGTCGTGGCCGTCTTTCCTTTGAGAATACCTACATCAACGAGGGCGTTAATATGTCCTTTCGCCCAGTCATATCCTGTCAGGTCGGTAAACACATTCTTCTTTGCCATCGCTTCCAGATCATTGGTTCGGTTCGTCATCTTTGCGACAGCGACGGCAATCTCGGCCCTCGTTATTGGATTATCCGGTTTAAAGGTGCCGTCGGGATATCCGCTCAGTACCTTTTTATCGATCAAAAATTTCACCGGGGTAAGCAGCGGCGTGTTCATCACGTCGGATGGATATGTTGTGGTGTCGGCGAAGGCTGTCGTGAAGGAACCCAACAGAAGTGTCAGGATCAGGACGACAGCAGCGGTTTTACTTGAAATCCTCATTGAATTCTACCTCCCAAATTGCAAATACATAACGTTCTATTTTCATTTCTGCCTTTTTATTATATCAAAGGTTTTGCCCAAGTCTATTACAAGAGTATTACATTTTCCCCTTAGGCCCTCCGGGCAATGGCGGCTGCATCAAGCAGCCTCTGTCGTATCAAGCACTCAATTTATGATGCGGGGATAGAGGTATTTGGTCTGCAGGTCCGACGGATCTATGATGTTTCCGGTGCTGTCCAGACTCGGCATGGTGAGGGGCGGAACGATGCCGCCGCCGTCTGAGATTACGGTGGAGTTGCCCGATGCCGGAACCGAAATTTTGTAGGTGTATTTCCACACGTCACCAGAGTTTTTATTTGAACTGTTTGCACTGGAGTTCATGACATCGATCAGCATCGCGAACCCTTCGGTAACACTGATCTTTTTCTGACCGGAAAGCTCCTCGTGGGTCACCTTCTTAACCCCCTGCTTCCGGCCTGCGTTGTCCTCAAGCCCTATGCCCAGAGAGGCGGAACGGTCAAGCCAGTAGGAGTTGGTGATATATCCGCCGTTTCTCCCGGCAATGCTTCCCTTGGCCGTTTCGCCGGTCACCGTTCCGGCGCCGTAAACATTGTCTATCGTCCCGGTATTCTTTCCCGCGATGCCGCCGATAAAGCTGTCGCCTCTCACCTTTCCCGAATTATAGCTGTTATCGATATAAGTCTCGTTCGTGCCTGTAATTCCGCCGGCACAGGAGGTTGCCGTCACAGTGCCCTCGTTATAGCACTTTACGATGACGCCGTCGCCTTCCTGCTGATACGCGGCGATGCCTCCGCCGTCCTGTTTGGCTTCTATCGACCCTGAATTATAGCAGTCGCTGATTCTTCCCTGATTATTGCCGACAATACCTCCGGCTCCGCTTCCCGTCACCTCGCCGTCATTGTTGCACTTTATGACCGTGACTTTTTTAGAATCCAGAATACCGGCGATGCCTCCGTTCACGCCGGAGCCTTTTACCGTTCCAAGATTAGAGCATTTTTCAATCGTAACAGCATTGTTTCCGCCGCTGACCAGGCCGGCAATGCCGCCCGCATTATAGCCCTGGCCTTCTATCGTTCCTTTGTTGGAGCAGTCCTGGGCTGTAGCAGAATCGCCAGTATCGGACAGGAACGCCCCGGCAATTCCTCCGGTTTTATCCTTGCCGGTAACCTCACCTTCGTTCTGGCAATCCAGCAGCGCCTTTCCCGAAGCCATCAGATAACCGACAATGCCTCCCGTATTGGAGTAGCCCCCCGTCACCGTTCCCTGATTTCTCAGAGAGGATAGAGGCGCAGCGCTGTAGCCGATCAGGCCGCCTGTATAGACAGCGCCTTCCACTTTGACTTTTTTTCCGGCCTGGCAATCTGTAACCGAACCCTCGCTATAGCCCGCCACAGCTCCCGTATACTGGTTTCCCGTGATATTGGATGCGTCTATGACCAGATCCTTCACGGCAGCGCCGGAGGCAAGATATCCGAACAGTCCGGCATAGTCGGCCGCCGGTCTGCTGGAACCTTTGACCGCCCCGTTCTTGCCCATGATATTCAACCCGCTGATGATATACCCGGCGCCGTCCAAATTCCCTTTAAAAGGCTGGTCTTTGGTGCCGATAGGCTGAAAGTTTCCTTCGCTCCAGTCATCCAGGCCGGAGTTTGCCGGAGGAGCAGCGGCCACATAATCCTTGGTAATGGCAATGTTTTTCGTCAATATGTAAAACGCTCCCTCGGTTGTATGTTCCCTCATGTGATTGAGCTGTTCTTCCGTAGAAATCTGATATGGATCTTTCTGGGTGCCTTCGCCTCTTGTAAATGCTCCCCCTGTAACACTGTGTTCATCGGTACAGCCGGCCAGAGTCAGCTCCGTTTTTTGATCGGTTTTTGCTGTGATGACTGTCTCGTTTTTCTTTATGTTCAGCAGGATCGTCGCCGCTTCCGCTCTTGTCAGCGCCGTAGTCGGCCGGAAGTTGCCCTCTGTATCCCCTTTCATGTACTTCTTCTTAAACATCAGATCCACATAGCTGTATGCCCAGTCGGCGATCTGGCCTTTATCCCGCGCCGCCTCGGCACCCGTTGCCCCGTCAACGCCTTCCCTTGAGATCACCGAACCGGCAACCTTGGCCGCCTCCTGTCTGCTGATCATCAGACCGATGCCGAAGGTGCCGTCCCCATAGCCGGAAGTAATTCCGGCAGCCACAGCAATTTTTATCGTCGGTACATACCACTCATCCGGTACCACATCGGTAAACGGAATCTTCGTGTTGGCTGTGTCCGGCTTTTCCGTCAGGACGTTGGACAGCAGTTTGAAAA
>CAMJRV010000013.1 GCA_946408315.1 uncultured Bacillota bacterium
CCGAAAGCGGAGGCCCCGGCTCCATCGGATTGCTGCTGCGCGCCGGCGTCTTCGGAATGCTGCTGTGCGCCTGCCGCCTCAGAAGGTTGCTGCGCGCCGGCGGAAACCTCCTCCGACGCCTGCTGCGAACCCGAGCCGTCTTCCCAATGCTGCTGTGGTTCGAAGTCGACGGATTCGGAGGCGCTGCGCAACCGCAATTTCGTTGCGCGCCGCTGGAAGCGAAATCTCGAATTGGAACGAGAAGCGGAAAAGGGCTGCTGTACCGACATGACGGACTTCGATACGTTCCTCGCCCGGGTCGCGGCAAACGGCTTCACCGTCACCGCCATGGCCTTTCAGGATGCGTACAATCTGGATATCGAACGGCTCCGCCGGTGCAGCCTCCACGTCTATGACGACGGCCGCATCGTCCCCTTCTGCGCAAAATACCTGACAAGCATATAACAAAAACGCGCAGTGTATGTGTGTGTTCTCATAGAAAACCGTAAAACCGATCACCGCCTTTATGCGAAGCATAAAAAGGCGGCGGTTTTCGGGAGAATACACACATACACTGCGCATTATTTTTATTGTTGTATCGACCCCTAATCCCACTCGAGGAGCTCTGAGACCTTCGCAAAGGACGCTTCCAGCATCATCGGACATTTTTCAACCTTGTTCATCGGATTATGTTCCAGCAGATTGTCACATTCCGTGTCTCCGAAAGCATCCTCAAACCAGTCGTGAAACGCGTTTGCGTGGAAACGGTCCGAACCTTCGGGATCTGCGAGGTAAAGCAGACAGAAACATGCCGAATAGATGCCGCAGGTCTTGCCTCTCCAGAATCCGTTGCAGAGTCCTGACATGGCGGAGATCAGGTCGGGATTTTCCTTATCCAGTTTCCGCAGCCCCATCTCCATGATGATCTGGCTGCAACAATAGCCTTGAAGTTTTAATTCAAAAATATCCTGATTCATGTTCCTCCTTTTGAGCATCTTGCCAATCGATGCTATCGTCTCACTAAAGAAAATTTATGGTCTGGGCAGACGTAACAGCACAGGCCGCAGCCCTTACATTTTTCCGGGTCCACGCGGATCTGCTCCTCTGCCTTGGAAATCGCTTCGTAAATACCGCAGCAATCGGTACAGGCACTGCATTCCGCGCGGTGACAAGGGCCATCCACCGACACCATTTTCGGCTCTACCTTGATATTGTCAAAGGAGCGCAGCTCTTTCAGGGCGATACCGGTTATCTCGCTCAGGTTTTCGATCCGGTTTTTCTCCATCCACCGCTCCAAATCCTCTGAAATTTTTGTCATATGCTTCATTCCATGCAGGACCAGGCTTGTCCCGATCTGAACGGTGGTAGCGCCGAGCATCAGATATTCGAGCACATCCTCACAGGAGGAAATCCCCCCTACCCCGCACACCGGCAGGGAGGTGCTCTGGGCAAGGCTTGCCGCAGCCGCAAGGCCCATGGGCTTTATGGGTGGTCCGGAATACCCTCCATAGGTAGGCAGAAACGGTTTCCTCTTTTGCAAGTCTACCCCCAAAATACACCTTACCGTATCGATGGCACTGATTCCGCTTCCTCCCGCCTCCTGCACAAACCTTCCCACCTGGCCTATATTGGTCATATTCTGGGAAAGCTTGACCATGACAGGTATTTTTACCTTTTCCACCACCGCCTTGGTCAGGGAATAGACTCGATTGGGATTTGCGGCAATTACCTCCACCCCCTCCCCCATCGGGCAGGAGAGTCCCAGCTCCAACGCATCCGCACCTGCCTTTTCCACCTTCTCTGCAAGATAGCCGATCTCCGATGGCGACTGGGAAAGTACGCTGGCAATTACGACGCCATTTTCATTTTTGATCTGCTCCAGCTCCCGGAGCCAGTCTTCGAAGCTCTTATTGCTGTACCTTCTGATGTTCTGCAATCCGGCCCCATCGTAAGCCAGTCTGGGATTCACATCAAAACATGGTTCGCTGACAATGGTCTCCGTCACCACTGCCCCCGCACCTGCCTTGAACGCTTCCTTAATATGTCTGCTGCTGCCGCTCCATGGCCCCGCAGCGACAATCAGCGGGTTTTTCAAGTGTAATCCCATAAAATCAACCGCTAATACCATCGCGTAGCCCTCCTATAAAATTTCCTTTAACCGGTCTTTATGCCCGCAGGATCTTCTGACCTTGAGCTTGGATTGAATTAAAATTTCCTGAGCTTCCATGGGAGGGCCTTCATCACGATCCATCAAGTCAAACAGCAGCCTCGCTCCCATCAGACCCATTCGATACATGGGTTTTGCAACGGTGGTCAATTGAGGTTCCACGACCGAAGCCACCTTTAAATTGTCAAAGCCTACTACGGCAATGTCCTTGGGGATGCTGAATCCTTCCTGTTTGATCCGTTCCATGGCTCCGAAAGCCATCATGTCGGAGGTGGCGAATATAGCCTTGGGCGGCGTCTTTAATTCCAAAAGCTTTGCCGCGGCCAAATATCCTCCTTCTATCGTATTTTCCTCTTCTTCTATATATTCTTCCAGGCACGGAAGCGACGCTTTGGCTAACGCGCTCTTATAGCCGGACAGCTTTTCCTGATTTTCAAAATAAGGCTTTCTGCCGCAGATCATGGCGATCGGATTATGCTCCATTTCGATCATGTGCTCCATCGCCTCTTCTGCGGCGCTTTTATAATCAGTATACACCACGTCGATATCATGAAGAAATTCTCTTTTCTCAATTAAGATAAAAGAAATTCCTCTCTTTTTGATCTGGTTGAAATCCTCTTCCTTCAGGAGAGTGGACACCAGTATCAATCCGTCTACCTTTCTTGAGATAAACGTTTCAATATATTCCTTCTCTTTATTTTCATCTGATTCTGTATTGCACAGCATGATGTTATATTTTTTCTGATGGGCTACGTCTTCTACCCCTTTTGCCAGCTCCATATAGCAGGGGTCCAGGATATCCGGGACAAAAAGGGCGATGAAGTTGGTCTTATTCATATGAAGATTCCGTGCAAACCAGTTGGGCATATACTCAAGCTCTTCCATGACGGAAAGAATGTGGGCCTTTGTCTTCGGCGACACCGTTTCCGGATGATTCAAAACTCTAGAAACAGTAGCCACAGATACCCCGGCCTTCTCCGCTACAGCTTTTATATTCAATGGCGTTCCACCCTCCTTCCGTCTCACGTCGACCGTCCCTCTTCTTCACCATCGACCATTTTTCTTCCTCTGTATTTTGTCTGTATTATAGCAGAAAAATTTCCATCAATCAACGCTCCCGGAATGGGATTGTGCGATGGATTGCAACAAGACGCGGCGTAATTCCTGCGACAGGATAAAATCGAAAGCAGAAGAGTCTCGTAGACAAGACCCCTCTGCTTCTCTCAAAATCGTAATTTATATAGGATGCATCCGGCAGTCTTCTTAGAAATGCACCGTTTTCGCTGCGGGCGCTGTGGACGCAATCAGCTTTCCTCCACGGTAGGAATAGAGGACTGCGGATTTCTCATTCAATGCGTCATAGAAGTTTTCCGCATCCAGAATAATAAAATCAGCGGGGTTTCCCTCTTCAATTCCGTAATTACTCAGATGAAGCGTCCTTGCCGCGTTGTGCGTGACCAACTTATAGGAATTGAGAATTTCCTCATAGCCCATCATCTGGCAAACGTGCAGCCCCATATGAACCACGTCTCTCATATTGCCATCGCCCAGCGGATACCACGGATCAAAGATGTCGTCATGACCGAAGGAAACATTGATGCCCGCGGCCAGAAGCTCCTTCACTCTGGTCACGCCCCTTCTCTTCGGATACGTGTCCATCCTGCCCTGCAGGTGGGTGTTGACCAGCGGGTTGGATACGAAGTTGATCTTACTCATCTTCAGAAGCCGGAAAAGCTTCGTAACATACGCGTTATTATAGGAGTGCATAGCGGTGGTGTGACTCGCCGTAACCATCTCGCCCATCCCGGCTTCATAAGCCCTGCATGCCAGAGTCTCAAGCCCGCGGGACGCCTCGTCATCGATTTCGTCACAGTGAACGTCCACAAGCTTTCCGTATTTCTCTGCGAGCTTCATGGCGAAATTGAGGGATTCCACACTGTATTCCCTGGTAAACTCAAAGTGAGGGATCGCACCGACACAGTCGGCGCCCATCTTCACCGCGTTTTCCATGAGCTTTTCTCCGTTTGGATAGGACTGAATGCCCTCTTGCGGGAACGCGACGATCTGAATGTCCACAATCCCCTTCAGTTCCTCCCGAAGCTCAAGCAGCCCTTCCATGGCGATGAGCGTCGGGTCCGTCACATCTACGTGGGTCCGTACAAATTGAATTCCGTTGGCCGCCTGCTTGCGTACAGCCATGCGGGCCCGTTCTTTCACATCCTCCTTGGAGAGCTTATCCTTTCTCTTTGACCAGCACTCAATCCCTTCAAAAAGGGTCCCGCTTAAATTCCAGCAGGGGTCTCCTGCCGTCAAGGCCGAGTCTAAGTGAACATGGGATTCGATAAAGGGGGGCAGGGCCATGCGTCCCTTTCCCTCGATCACCTCTTCGCCCGGCAAGGGCGCAATGTCTTTCGCAATCCGCTCAAATTTTCCGTCCTGAACACGAATATCTGTCGTTTCGCTGCTGTTTTCAATACGAATATTTTTAATTAACATACTATGCTCCTTATCTATGCTCTTTTTCAATCTACCGATCTTATGCCGTTTTCTTTGAACGGGCCATGATTTCAGATGCAAAGCAAATCACAGCGGCGACTACCAGGGCATTGACGGGCGCGATCCCCCAGGGGAGCAGCAGACCGACCAAAGCGCCCACGATTACAGCGGCAACACTGCCGATATTAACGGTTTTCTCCTGAAAATCCTGATCCGAATATTCCGCTCTGTTCATATAATAATGAATGATCAGCACTGCTCCCACAGGGGGAATCATTCCGCTCAAAAGGCTCAGATAGCTTACAAAATTGTAGTAAAGCCATACGGCCGTCACGGTACCTACAGCGCCTGCCACAAGCACCATCGGCTTCATGGGAACCTTGGTGATATTCGATACGCCAAGTCCTGCCGTATAAAGGGCGTTGTTGTTGGTCGTCCATATGTTCAGCCCCAGGGTAATGATAGCCGGAAGGGCAAGTCCCTGCATAATCAGAATATCAAAGATATCCGCCACTCCGGTTACCGCTCCGCCGACGGCGCCGAAGACCATCATGATGGAATTTCCCACGAAAAATGCGACAACAGTTGCAATGACAGCCGTTTTCGGCGTTTTGGCAAATCGGGAGAAATTAGGGGTAGCGGTTCCTCCGCTGATAAAGGAGCCCACCACAATACCGATTCCGGCAGCCAGCGTCAGGGGCTTTTGAGGATTCTCCGAAAAAACGTTCATGAAGCCTCCTACCTCATTGACCCCCCAATTGACGGAGTAAATTCCTAAAATAGCGATTAAAGGTACTGCAATCGATCCTAAAACTGCTAACGCCTTGATCCCGTAATAAGCGGTCAGCGTCATGACAATGCCTGTGATGATAATCAAGATCCATACAGGAACCCCGCTCAAACCGGAAACCGGAATCGCAAACATCGCTACGCCTACGCCGAACCAGCCGATTTGAGTAAAGCTAATGATAGCGGAAGGCAGATAAGAGCCGAGCCGCCCGAAGGAATGATGCGCCAGCAGATCTAAGGACAGCCCTGTTTTTTGACCTATGTAACCCAGGGTTCCGCAATAGACTCCCAAAAAAGCATTTCCGATCACGACAGCAAGAAAGAAATTTACTAAATTCAATCCAATTCCAAGATTCCCTCCTGCCGTCATGCTGGGAGTGAAAAAGGTGAAGCCTACGAGGACCACCATTGCGGCCCATAGCCCCTGCGTTTGGCTTTTCGTCGGTACAGCTGATAATGAAAATTCCGTATCGACTACCTGACTTTCTTTCTTTTCCAAGTTACTCACGATAACTCTCCTTTCTTTTACCTAAATAGTTTCATAAAAGGATGGCGGTGTAACCACTTACATATGGATTCCACTTGTCTGACCCAAATGTAATTAATTACATTTTTTCTATTATGCTATCATATGGGGCTCCCGTTTGCAATAGACCTTTTTGTTTTTCTATGTTTATTTTCCAGGTCGCACAATAAAACAATGCGCCGGTAAAGCGCATTGTTTTATTGTGATATGGGTTTCGAATTTCCTTCAACGCTTCAGCATTCCGAGCACATCGAGAGGAAGGTCGTTGATCACGGCGTGATTCGGGTTGAAGATCAGGGAACTCTCATCCAGCTTCAGTCCGAACAGGGCTCCCTCGTCCACGGCGGCGTGAAGATTCCGGACGCTCACCGAATCTCCCGCATTTACCACCGGAAGCCCTGCCGCAGCCAGCTCGTCAAAGAAGCTGTGATCCGGCCTGACGTGGCAGTTCACCACCGTATCCGCTTCCACGCTGAATTGGTTGAAATCACGGTCCATCAGAATGACCTGACCGTCCATAATCCGGTAGACCGTCGTATTCTCCAAAACGGTGACGGGATGCGGGTATGCTTTTTTATCCTCCAGGCCCTCCGCATGCTCCTGGCGAAAGTTCTTCCGGGTGACATACATGTGGATCACTTCAAGCCGCGCTCCCAATTCCTTTTCTTCCGTCACCACCGTGACCTCCTTGCCGATGGAGGCAAGAAATTCAGCCGTGTCTACGGCGGCGAAGTGATCGCCCCATACGATGACCTTCTGGCCGACTTTCTGCATTCGGCGGTCTCCCGGATGGTGTTCACAGTTCTCTTTCGGACAGGCCAGAACCTTCTGAAACGGCACCACCATCGGATGGTCGTTTCCGACGCAGTCGGGCAGGTGGGATACGGCCCCTGTCGCGTTCAGCACGATATCGTATTCCTTCAGTTCTTCCACTGTCGGCGCGTGGTTCAGCCGGATATCAACGTCCAGCTTTTTCAGCTGCAGACGAATCCAGTCCGAATACCATTTCATCTTATCCTTGCCGGGAACGACGCAGCAGCTTAAGATTGCTCCGCCCAATTCCCCGGTCTTTTCATAAACCGTGACCTGATGGCCTCTGACGGTGGCAAGGCGGGCCGCTTCCATTCCTGCGGGGCCTCCGCCCACGACGGCAACCCTCACCGGCTTTTTCGCCGGTTCCAGCTCATCAAATTCCATATGACCGCAGGCGGGATTGATGGCGCACTGGATTTCCTTTTTCGCCATCATGGATTCCTGCCAGCAGCCGGTCAGGCAGCTGATACATTTGCGGATTTCATCGTCTTTGCCCATGGCGGCCTTGATGGGCCAGTATGGATCTGCCAGAAGCTGACGGGCAAGTCCGACCATGTCCGCCTTGCCCTCTTCCAGGAGTCCCTCACAATAGTCGGGATTCCGCAGCACGCGGTTGCAGATGGTGGGGATGGAAACCGCCTGTTTGATCGTATAGGCCGCTTCCACCTGCCAGCCTTCATCGTACTGCATCGGGCAGAATCCGGCTCCGGGGGTTTCCTGAATGCAGCAGCTCAGGTCCAGGCAGGCTACGCCGGCCTTTTCAAACTCCTGCGCCACCAGAACGCTTTCATCGAGACGGCGGGAGCCGTCCAGAAATTCATCGATGGAATAGCGGACAAAGATCGGAAAGTCCCTGCCGCATTTCTTCTGGATCGAAGCCACGATAGCCAGCGGAAAGCGCATACGGTTTTCAAAGCTTCCGCCGAACCGATCGTTTCTCCGGTTGAGATAAGGGCTCATGAACTGGGAGATCAGATAGCCGTGGGCGGCGTGGAGCTCTACGCCGTCAAACCCGGCCTGCTTCACGCGCCATGCTGCGTCGGAGAATTTTTCGATCATGTCAAGACACTCTTCCGTCGTGATTCCCCGAACTTCCTTCCCTTTTTCCTCGGCGTTTTCAAAAACAATTTCGTGTCCGGCGCTCCAGGGGAGCTTGACGACCATATCGTTGGTGGACATCGTATTATAGCGGGGGATGGCGCACTGCCTTCCGGGATGCTGCAGCTGCACGATACATTTTGCGCCGTACTTGTGCATGGAAGCGGCAAGCCGTGTCAAGCCGGGAATATAATTGTCGTTGTCCGCGACGAGGCAGGTGACGGTAGGACGTCCTGTGGCGGAATCCGGCGTCGTCGCGCCGACCACGATGAGGCCCGTTCCTCCCTTTGCAATCTGGGAGTGATGATGGATATCCCGCTCATTGACAGAGCCGTCGGCATTGGAAGAGCTGATATCGGTAGGAACATGGCAGATTCGGTTTGGGATTACCATGCCGCCGATTTTCAGCGGCTGAAAGAGATAGTGATACGCTTTGCTTTGCATAAGAAACCTCCCTGATACGTTGAAATTTGATCGTATAAATGAGATCAACCGTTACACACAGCTTATCAAGAACAGGGATAAGAAGAAATATCAGGAAAGGCAAAAAGACTGTCAAAAACGGCTGCTTATTCTCTCCGCAGCCGTCTTTTTCTTTTATAGTGCTCTGAGCCGTCTTTCTTTTTCACAGCGCTCTGAGCCGCCTGCGATAGTCGCCGGGAGTTGCTTTTTCATGAAATTCAAAGATTTTGTAAAAACTGTACAGATTGGAAAACCCCGCCTGGGCTGCGATTTCAGAAACGGTCATATCGCTGTCTGCCAGCAGCCTCTTGGCCGCCTGATACCGAAGGCCGATCAGATATTCCTTGAAACCGACGTGCATCGTCTCCTGAAAGAGGTGGCGGAAACGGGAAACGCTTAAAAAGACCACCTTTGCCACTTCCTCCAGCGTGACGGCTTCCATGAAATGCTGCTCCATATATTCTATAGCAGGACGAAGCTTCCGGTAACGGTCCGTAACCGTATGCGCCGTATCATCCAGATCGTAATATCCGAGCAGCTCCGCCAGGATCACCCGAAGCTTCGCGCTGATCAAATGGCGATATCCGGGCCGGCGGCGGCGGTTTTCCCATATGATATCGGAAAGGAGCGCTTTCAGCTTTTTGCCGAAATCTCCGTCCCCATCGATTTTATTGCAGAATTCTCCCGGGCGGTACAAAAAGGGAAGGAGATATTCGTAGTCAAATTTTTGGTCGGCGTTGTGAAGGATGAACTGAGGATAAAAGATCAGAAACGTAAACGAAGCTATCGTTCCGGCATGGGAAAAGGCGCCGTGCTTTTCCATGTTGTTGACGATAAAGATATCGCCCGGAGCATAGGAATAGGTCTTTTTTTCAAAGACAAATTCCCCGGTTCCCCCGGTACATAACGCAATCTGGTCATAGTTGTGCCAGTGAACGTCGACGTCGGATTCGTCGACGATATAATCCACACAGTCAAACTCAAAGCCTACCGGCAGATCATATTTCCAAAAGAAGAGATTCCGCATAATTCTTCCTCCATAAAACGTACCTTTACTTTACCTCGGGATTCAGGCGGGGTCAACGAGAAAAATTTTTGCTGCGAAAAAAAATTTATGGCAGAGCGACACTCTGCCATAAATTTATGAATTGCATACTTTTAATTTTCTTTGGACTCATCCGAAATTTTTGTTATTTCGTAACGAGGGCGAGTTCAACAGGGATATAAGCGTCTACGGTTTCTCCGGCGATCACCTTCATAGCCGTGTCAACGCCCTGTCCGCCGATTTCTTTCGGAAGCTGCTGTACGGTAGCTGCCATTTCTCCCGCCTTGACTGCTTTTACAGCGTCGTCTGTGGCGTCAAAACCGACAACGAGGATATCTCTTCCGGATGCCTTGATCGCTTCCAGAGCGCCAAGAGCCATCTCGTCGTTGTGAGCGAATACCGCGTTGATTTCAGGCTGAGCCTGGAGGATGTTTTCCATTACGGACAGTCCCTGAGCTCTGTCAAAATTGGCTGTCTGCTTTGCAACGACTTCCAGTCCGCTTCCTGCGATTGCAGAGTTGAAGCCTTCGCCTCTGTCTCTCGCGGCAGATGCGCCCGGAATTCCTTCCAGTTCAACTACTTTGCCTTTTCCGCCGAGCTGTTCGACGATGAATTCACCGGCCATTTTTCCGCCTGCGACGTTGTCGGAAGCGATGTGGGCCACGACTTCACCGGAATTGGCCGATCTGTCAAGAGTGATGACCGGAATTCCCGCGTCATTGGCTGCTGCAACCGCATTTCCGACTGCGTCGGAGTCGGTCGGGTTGATCATGATGAGGTCAACCTTCTGTGTAATCAGGTCTTCAACATTTGACATTTCCGTAGCGGAGTCATCCTGAGAGTCAAGTACGACGAGGGTAGCGCCGAGTTCGTCGGCCTTCGCCTGAGCGCCGTCTCTCAAGTCAACAAAGAAAGGATTGTTCAATGTGGAAACGACCAGACCAATCGTTGCGCCTCCGTCTGCCGCAGGCTCTTTTTCTGTGTCTCCGCCTCCGCAGCCGAACATTCCGACGGCCATGATGAGTACCAGTAACACTACGAATACTTTTTTCATTTTCTTCTCCTCCTAGAAACTTTGTTATAGTTGATCTATTGATCTATCTCCAACCCTTACCCTCTTTTGACAGGGCTCAGGTCAAAAACCTATCGGGAAGCCTTCTGTTTTCGGTCGAGCAGGACGGCGATCAGAATCACGACGCCCTTTGCCACATCCTGATAATAGGAAGGGACCTGCAGAAGGTTCAGCGCATTGTTCAGAAGTCCTATGATCAGCGCGCCGATCACTGTTCCGGAAATCGTTCCAATCCCACCCGACATGCTGGTGCCTCCCAGCACGACCGCGGCGATGGCGTCCAGTTCATAGCCGGCTCCGGCCGTAGGCTGGGCCGAGCCCAGTCTTGAGGTGAGGATGATCCCCGCCAGCGCCGCCAGAAGGCCGGACGCGCCGTATACGAACAGCTTTACATTGTCTATCTTGATCGCCGAGTACATGGTGGCCTCTTCATTTGACCCCAGGGAATAGATGTACCGGCCCATCCGCAGATGCCGCAGGATATAATAAGCGATGATGAATACGAGGATCATGATATAGATCGGAATCGGAATGTTCAGGATATAACCGGTCCCTATCTTGGAAAAGATGAGCGAGTCCGCCCCTCCTCTGGCGCTGATGGGTTTTCCCTGGGTGTAGACCAGCGTAAAGCCTCTCAGCAGCGTCATGGTTCCCAGTGTCGCGATAAATGGCTGCAATCTTCCTTTGCTGATCAGCAGCCCGTTTACCAGGCCGATTCCCAGGCCGAGAAGCAGAGTGATCAGAATGACAAGGACCACGTCCATTCCCGAAGCGATCAGCGTCGCCGCGATGGCTCCGCAGATGGCGAAGACCGATCCAACGGACAGGTCGATGCCTCCGATGAGGATGGCAAACGTCATTCCCGCAGCAATCACAGCGTTGATGGAGGTCTGCCGCAGTACGGTGATGATGTTGCCCCAGGTCCAGAACCGGTCGTTCATGAGAGACATGATCACGCACAGGATGAGCAAAACGATCAACGGCTTATTCCTCATCAGAATTTCTTTTATCGATTTTGAACTGAAAGACAATTTTTTCATATTAGTTCACGTCCTTCCCGACCGCCAGGCCCATAATTTTCTCCTGGGTGGCTTCCTCCCGGTTTAATATCCCCGTGATTTCCCCCTCGTGCATGACCATGATCCTGTCGCTCATGCCCAGAATCTCCGGAATTTCGGAGGAGATCATGATGATGCTCATACCTTCTTTTTTAAACCGGTTGATCAACTCATAAATTTCTTTTTTCGCTCCCACATCGACGCCTCGGGTCGGTTCGTCGAGAATCAGCACCTTCGGATTGGAATCCAGATTCTTGGCCAGAGAGACCTTCTGCTGATTTCCTCCGCTGAGATATTTCAGGAGCTGCTTTGTCCCGGATGTTTTAATCGACATGCTGTCGACGTAGTGCTGGGCGGATTGTTCCTCTTTCGCCTTTGAAATATTGCCGATAACCCCGCTGTAGGCTTTCAGGGAAGCCAGCGTGATGTTCTCCCGCACGGAAAGGCCCAGCACGATGCCGTTGGCCTTCCGGTCCTCCGAAACGTAGGCGATTCCCTGGGCCAGCGCGTCGGTGGGGCTTGCAAGCCGCACCTTTCGGTTCTCCAGAAGGATATCTCCCCGATCCTTTTTATAAATTCCGTAAAGAGTCCGGGCCAGTTCCGTCCTCCCCGCCCCCATCAGGCCGGCTACGCCCAGAATTTCACCGTGACGCAGCTGGAATGAAACATTTCTGACAAACCGGTTATTCAGATCCTTTACATCTAAAACGACATCTCCCGGATCGCAGAGGACTCTGGGATATTGTTCGTCCAGCTTCCTTCCCACCATCATTTCTATGATCTTATCTTCGTCGAGCTCGCCGATGCTGCTTTCGCCGATCAGCTCCCCGTCTCTCAGGACGGTCACGTCGTCGCAGATTTCAAAGATCTCTTTCAGCCGGTGGGAAATGTATACGATGCTGTGGCCCTGCTCCTTCAATTCTCTGATGACGGAGAACAGCTTTTCCGTCTCGGAAACCGTCAGCGCCCCGGTCGGTTCGTCCATGATGATGACTCTGGCGTTCAGGGAGAGCGCCTTGGCGATTTCAACGAGCTGCTGTTTGCCCACGCTGATATTTCCGACCAATTCTCTGGGGTCTTCATTTAAACCCAGCTTATCCAGCCACTTTCGGGCCTCCTCGTAAAGCTGTTTCCATTTGATGTTCCTTATCTTTGCAACCGGCTCTCTTCCGAGAAAGATATTTTCGCCGATGGACAGGTGCCGGACCAGGTTGAGCTCCTGGTGGATGATCGCGATCCCGTTCTTCTGTGATTCCTTCGTGCTCGCAAAATTGACTTCCTTTCCGTCCATCAGGATTTCCCCGGAGGTCTTCGAATAAACGCCGGTCAATATTTTCATCAGGGTTGATTTTCCCGCGCCATTTTCGCCGAGGAGCGCCATGATTCTGCCGTCGTAGACGTTAAAATCCACGCCCTTCAGCACATGGACGCCGGAAAATTCCTTCCTTATATTTTTCATCGATATAATTTTTTCAGGCATAGAACCCTCCCCAATACCGCTGCCGGAAGGACCGCAATAAAGCTGCGTCCGGTCCCCGCCGCGTCATCTTAGAATACGACCCCGAAAGACAGAATTTAGAATACAACCCCGGAAGACAAAATGATGTTCGCGTAAGGCGAGAACTCGCCTGTGCGGATCACCGCTCTGCCTGCCGCCGTCTTGCTCTTGAATTGCTCGTGAGGGACATACTCTATCGTTATGACGATTTTCTCTTCTCGTTCCATCTGCTTGATCAGTTCCATCGCTTCATTATAAATCTGCGAGCTTGCCTTTTTTATTTCCTCCGCAAATACGATCTTCTCCACTCTTAGCTCGGAGAGGACTGCCTTCAATACGGTCAGGAAATCGGGAACTCCCTTCGTGACAGCCAGGTCGATCTGCTTTACTCCGTCGGGGACAGGCAGTCCTGCATCGCCGATCACGAGCAGGTCGGTATGTCTCATGTTTGCGATCACATACGAGATCTCCGAGTTTAGCAACGTGCTTTTTTTCATACTGGTTTTCCTCTCTGGCGTCTGACGCCGGTTTTTATGATTTAATATGGTCTTTGATCCATTGGTCAAAATGATTGACTTCTTCCAGGAGCGGCAGTGAGGGCTGCGCCCCTTCTTTTGTCACGGTCATGGCTCCCACCTTCATGGCAAAGCCGATGGCCTCTTCCATCGTTTTTCCTTCGCTCAGAAAAACCGCCAGCGCCGCATTGAAGCTGTCCCCCGCCGCGGTGGTGTCCACGGCGTTCACCCGGTAGGCGTCGTAATGAGCCGTACTGTTCCGATTCATGTGCAGCGCGCCTCTCGATCCCAGCGTGATCACCAGATCCTTTACGCCTTTTTCCAGCAGGATTGTTCCCGCCGCCTTGAGGTTTTCGAGGGTATCTGTCCTGTGGCCGCTCAGGAATTCCAGCTCTGTTTCGTTGGGCGTAAGAATATCCGTACGACGCAGGATTTCCTCATCCAGGACTGCGGCGGGCGCCGGATTCAGGATCACAAGCTTCCCTGCCGATTTTGCCGCGAAAATCGCAGCCTTTACCGTCTCCAGGGGGATCTCAAGCTGCAGCAGGATCACGTCAGTGTCGGTTACGACGTCCTTCATCCCGGCGATGTCTTCCGCCGTGATGCTGTAATTTGCGCCTGCGGCAACGGTAATGCTGTTGTCCCCCGAGCTTTCCACCTGAATGACCGCGACGCCGGTGGCGACATCCGGTTTTACCATAACATATTCTACGTCAACCCCATCGCTGCTGAGGGATTCCTTTAACTGTGCGCCGAAGGAATCCGCGCCGACGCAGCCGATCATCCGAACATCAGCGCCGAGCTTCGCGGCTGCGCTCGCCTGGTTTGCACCCTTCCCCCCGGGCATCTGCCTGAAATTTCTTCCCAGCACCGTTTCGCCGGGGCGCGGAATCCGGTCTGCGTATACCACCAGATCCATATTTAAGCTTCCTGCAACAGTGATCATTGCGCTGCTCCTTTCTTCGTGGACTGCCTCACGGTAAGTTCCGTATCCAGAATGACGGTCTTTATCTCTTCGATTTTTTCCGGCGAATCCGTCTTTTCGATGGCGTTGATGAGCAATTCCGCCGCCCGGTAACCCATCTCGTAATTGGGCTGCTTCACCGTGGTCAGAGCCGGTTCGACAACCCCGGCCATGTAGATATCGTCAAAGCCCATCACGCCCACATCCTCCGGCACTCGATATCCCGCCTCTTTCAAAGCCTTGACGGCCCCGATGGCGATCAGGTCGTTTCCGCAGAAGATCGCATCAAAGTCGATCTTCTCGTCGAGGAAGGCTTTCGCCGCTTCCGAACCCCACTGGCTCTTATATTCGCCGATCTTGACATATTCTTCACCGTAAACGAGATTTCGATCCGCCAGGGCCTTTTTATAGCCTTCCAGGCGGTCCATCGCCGTGCGGGTGTGGATGGAGCCGGCAATATAGGCAATTTTCCGGTATCCCTGGTCGAGCAGGTAGTTCACCCCTGTATAGGACGCCTTCGTGTTGTCGACCAGCACCTTTCCGATCACGTTGGGAAGGTCGTAGTCTCTGTCGATGAGGATGATCGGCACCCTGCACCGTTTAAACCCTTCGGCGCCGCCCTGCCGGTCGGCGGAATGGGTAAAGATGATGCCGTCGACCATTTTTTCCGTCAGAATATCGATATATGTGTTCTCTCTGCTTAGATTATCGTCCGTATTGCAATAAATGATACTGTATCTTGACAGGCTGGCCCTGTCCTCGGCCCCTCTCGCGATTTCGGGGAAGAACGGATTGACGATATCGGGCATGATCAGTCCGATGGTTCTCGTCTGTTTTGTCACCAGGCTCCTGGCCATCGTATTCGGGACGTAATTTCTGTTCCGCGCGATCTCAAGAACCCTGTTTCTGGTCGCCTCGCTGATGCTTTTATCTTTGTTGTTTAAAATCATGGAAACTGTCGCTGTGGAAACCTCCGCTTCCCTCGCAATTTCTTTGATCGTGACAGGCATTTTTACCATCTTATTACATCCATTTTCGTCAAATTTCAGGTTAAACGGTTTAGTTAAACGTTTAACCTTGTATTTATTGTACTACAAAACAATTTTGTTTTCAATAGGAGACTGAAAAATTTCTGACAGGCGCAACAAAAAGAGCCGTCTCTATTTTGATCTTACGATCAAGAGACAGCCCTTCTTCTGTATTACCGTCACCGCGGTCCGAACCTTTCGGGTACTACACGCGCTGCAGATTACATCCTTTTTCCGAAAATCTCACATATGTATCTTCACCCAGTTCATTCCCCGTAATATAGAGGTCAATTTTGGGAAGATCGCACACTTTCAGTAATGCCTTGCTTTCAAACTTCGTATGGTCGCACAGGGCGACAACCCGCTCGGCGGCGTTAATCATGCTCTGCTTGGTCGCAACTTCATCGATGTTCAATATCGCGCAGCCGAATACGGAATTGATCGAATCCATGCTGAGAAACAAAATATCGGCATGAAGCTGTTTTATGAAATTTTCAGCGTAATACCCGCATAGCGTATAATAGCCCTTACGTATACTTCCCCCGGTCAGGGTAATGTCGATCTCCGTATTTGCGGCCAGTTCGGCGGCGATCAGAACATCGTTCGTGATCACGTGAATATGCTGCCGGTTCAGCAGATATTCCACCATTTCTCTGGTAGTCGTCCCCGTATCGATGATGATCGTATCTCCTTCCCGGATCAGGTCACAGGCCGCCTTTCCGATCCGGGACTTTTCCTCGCTGTTGGACTTGCGTTTTTCATCGTACGGGAGTTCTTTCTCCGCCTCCCTTTTATACTTAGCGCCGCCGTGAGTCAGCTGGATATCTCCGTCAGCAGATAATATCTCTAAATCCCGCCGTATGGTAGCCTTAGATACCGAAAACTCCGCAACCAACTGGTGGATGTTTACGTACCGGTTCTTTTCAATATACTCGACGATTCTAGCCAATCTCTCCGCCTTTATCATATCACTGACCCCTTTATCTTGTTTATTGCGCATTTATTTACTACATATTACCATGTTTCTTTGCTACATACTACCATGTTTCTCTGCTACATACTACCACGAAATGCTTTTACTTTATCCATAAACTGTTTCACTCTGGCCTGATCCACGTGGTTTTCAAATACCCCGTCTATTTTAAACGTAGTTCCCACCACCGCACCGTCGGCAATGCCGAGCTGCTGCTCCACATTCTCATATCTCACTCCGGTATTCGCGAGAACCACGGTCTCCGGTACGACATCCTTTACTCTCTTCAGGATCTGCGTATCGGTCATCGCTCCGGCGGTCAGTCCGGAAACACAGAGCGCATCAGGACGATTGTTGAAAACAGTGGATTTCGCAACTTCTTCTATCGATCGATCCGCAAGGTATTTTGCCGCTTCCGGCAAAATGTTAAAGAGGCATTTGATATCTGCTCCTCCGATGCTGTTCTTATGCCGGATCGTTCTGCCCACATTCGTATCCCAGGTTCCGAAATCGCTGGCATAAACCCCTGTAAAGATTTCCCTGACAAATTGCGCCCCGGTTGCGACGGCAAGATCCAGCGACTTTTTCGCATCCCAAAGCACGTTGACGCCGTACGGTATTTTAATATCCCGCTTCAGCTCTCCGATGATCCTCGCCATGCAGGCAACGGTTATCGCATCTACCTCCGTTAAATAGGGAAGGCTGAATTCATTGGAGAACATTACCGCGTCCACACCGCCGTCCTGCAATGCAGTCAAATCTTTTCTCGCCATTTCAATAATATAATCCATATTTTTTTCCTGAGAGAAGTACGGGTCGCCGGGCATCGGCTGCAGATGACACATTGCGAAT
>CAMJRV010000014.1 GCA_946408315.1 uncultured Bacillota bacterium
GTCAGGCAGCGACGCCGCAGGCTACAGCGCTCCCGCCCCGCTTAACAACCCAAGCGGATTGGCAACAGGCATCAGCTATGCCGGGGGCATTCTCAAAAGCGACGGCAAAGCCATCACCACAACACCATTTTCCGTGGATACCGGACTTGCGGGGAAATCGCTCTCCGGTACGATGATGCTGACCTATGAAAACAGCGAAGTCCCCCCGGACCGCCCGTCCTCTGGAAGCGGCGGTTCTGCGGCTGTACCGGAAAAGAAATCTGGCCAGCCCGTAACAGCGGTGATTTCCGTGACTGCCGCTCCAGGCGCCAACGGCACTGCCAGCATATCGATCCCGGAAAAAGCCCTCAATGACGCAATCGCCAAAGCGCAGGCCGACGCCAGAGTCCAAGGGCGAACGGGAAACGGAATCGCGGTAACATTAAACGTGACCTTGCCCCAAGGCGCAACCTCTCTTACCCTGACGCTGACGCAGGATTCTCTGCAGGATCTGATCAGGGTAGGAGTGGTCAGCTTTGCGATCGACAACGTGCCGGTCAATATTTCTTTCAACCTGGAAGCCTTGCGGGAAATCCAGCGGCAGAGCACCGGCGATGTGACGATCGCCTTCTCACCAGCACAGAACCTGACCGGCGAAGCCAGAGAATTGATCGGATCAAGACCGGCATACAATACCACAATCCGCTCCATGAGAGACGGCAAGGCCGTTAGTATTATCTCCCTCGGCGGCGGAACGGCCACCCTTTCCATTCCCTACACACCGGGCAGAAACGAGGCCATTGGCTTCCTGTTCGGCGTATATGCGGAGGAAAACGGAAAAGCTGCACGCATTGCCGGTTCAGCTTACGACGGGGACACAGGGGCAGTCCTGATTCCAACCGGCCACTTCTCCGCATACGGTGTAGGCTATACGGCTCCCATTGCGAAGTTTACCGACATCGGCAATCATTGGGGCAGGGAATCCATCGATTTTGCAGTAGGGCGTGGACTGCTTAGCGGCACATCCAACACCACATTTTCTCCCAACGCCGTCATGACGCGAGGTATGCTGGTAACGGCCCTCGGCAGGCTGGCAAGCGTAGATGTGAAAAGTTACACGACCAACAGCTTCACCGACGTAAAGGCCGGTACCGCCTTCCAGCCCTATATCGAATGGGCTTATAAAAAGGGAATTGTGCAAGGGACCGGCGATAACCGGTTTGCTCCGGACAGGGCCGTTACCCGGGAGGAAATTGCAGTGATCTTCGCAAACTATGCAAAAGTTTCGGGTTACACGCTGCCGATGATCCGTAGCGCAACCGACTACGCAGATGCTTCCGACATCGAAGACGCCTATAAGTCAGCCGTCGTGTCCATGCAACAGGCAGGGATTATGATGGGCGACAGCGGAAATCAGTTTCACCCAAAATCCGATGCCACCCGCGCCGAGGTTGCGACGATGCTTTATCGGTATATCGGCATATAAAGTTGAAGGGTGTCTCTCCGCAGAATTGAGAAATTCTACGGAGAGACACCCTCTTAGTATGCTTTTTAGTCGCCCTTGCCCAACATGTTATACAGCACCTGGGCAGTCTCCGCCCTGGTGGTCATCTCCTTCGGACCGAGTTTTCCGCCGTTCCCGCCGACTGTTCCGGTTTCGACCAGCAGCGTCATGGAGTCCTTTGCCCAAGGAGCAATCTGATCAGCGTCCTTGAATCCGGAGAGCGCTTTGCCGGAATTGCCATGCGGGAGCCGGTCGATGGCCTTGAGGGCATTGACCAGCAGGGTAATCAGCTCCTGTCGGGTGATCTCCTTGCCGGGCGCATACATATTGTTTCCTGCACCGGCGGTAATACCAAGACGCTTTGCTGCCGCGAGGTAACCGGTGTAGTAAGTATTGCCCGCATCGGAGAAATTATCAGCGGGGTTCCTATCCGGCGCAATGCCGTAAGCTCTCATCATCAGGACGATGAATTCACCGCGCGTCAGTTTTGATTCGGGGCTGTAATTGTTGCCGCCCGTGCCGGAGGTAATCCCTCTGGCCGCGAGGAAGCTTACGGCTTTGTCATACCACGCATTCGATGTCACATCCTTAAAGCTCATCCTGTTGTAAGCCACCGCGTAATTACTGAAATGAGTGATGAAGAAAGTTACCGCTCCTGCAGCCGGATCCCAGCGTCCGTTAGGTACCGACGCCACATTACCGCCGCCGTCGATGTACCATATCACTATGCTTTCGGAATTTTTCAGTTCGTCTGCTGTTGGTGTATAGGGTATGGACACGGTTACCGGAGCGTTAGAGTTAGACCAGTCGAGCTGTTTTCCATCCACAAATAGAGTGAGCTGTACCAGCGGTCTGTCGCCTATGACTGTTTTCACGTCTTCATCCAGGGTGTCCTTATTGCCTTGACCGATAGAAATCTGCGCCTTGCTTCCGCTGATTCCCTCGATGTCCGCGAGCATATTTGAAGGAACGGTTACAATACCGCAGCTGGTCTTGAACGAGATTTTGCTCTGTCCGTCAGCTGTTGCCAGCGCCGGAACAGGAACACCCAGCGAATAGGTATCTACGCCGGGAACAGACGGTACCGTAACAACGGCGGTTTTCCCACCGGACATAAGGCCCTTGACTGTGCCGACATCCACATTCGCTCTGCCGCTGTTTTTATCGACTATGATTGGCAGAGTCGTATTTGAACCGTTGCCGACGTCCACTTCTGCTTTATACTCCGGGGTTGGGGCTGTCGAAGAAGTTCCGCCGCCGGAAGAGGAATCGCCTCCATTGGAAACTGCTCCGACGGTGATGCTCAAATTCTGCGTGTCGCTGCCCCTTGCGTTCGCCGCCATGACCGTGAAAAGGAACGTTCCCGCAGCTGACGGCATACCGGAAAGATCGCCGTCGCTCTCCAGATCAATACCATCCGGCAGGGTGCCGTCGGATAAGATCCAGGTCATGGGTGCGGTGCCTGTCGCTTCAATAGAAGCATCGTACTCAGCGCCCACCGTGCCGTCCGGAAGAGAAGTTGTGACGATGACGGGAGCGACACTGGGCGGTCCATATGCCGGAGTCAGCGTCGTGCCTGCCGGAAATGCTGCCGTTGTTCCTGCCTCATAAAAGGTTGTTCCGTCCGACCAGCCAAGTACATCCGTGCCCGAGCCGGAGGCAGGTCCGGTATATTGGAAGCCGTTTTCCGGTGTGATTGTCGGCAGTGTCATCATGTCGGTATAAGCCACCGTGGCGGAGGTCAGCACACCGCTGCCCAGCGTGCCGTTGCCGCCCATATCATAAGTGACGGCTTTTAGTCCGTCGAAGCCCATGCCGGAAGGGTTCAGGACCTCAAGGGCAGGACGGAAGCCGTTTGTCGCGTTTGTAGAGGTGGAAGAAGCGTAATACCAGAACGCGGAAAACGCTTGACCACGGTATACTCTCGATGCCGCATCGCTGTTGTATGTGTCCTGTCCCCAGGAGCGAACCCCGCTATTGTTCGGAATATCATTTCCCTTCATCAGAATCTGATCCCACTCGTTGCTTTGCGGGATCACCTGAAGCAAGGTGTTTTTTCCGCTTCCCACCGATAAAGATCGCAGTCGGTAAGATACTCCGTTTGCGGAATAATCCCTGCCAAAAATCAATCCGGCAGTATTGAGGGTCGCCCAGGAAACGGCTTTGCAGATATTGTGATCCGCTACGAAAAGGCTGTGCCGGCTTGGAGCTGCACCGGCCATTTCCGATGCGGAGGTACTTCCTTCCGCGCCCGCGTCAAGAGAGTAAGCATCTACTGTCCCGGCATAGGTGAAGGGTACCCATTTCAGGCTGCTGTCCGGCAGGCTGGCATTCAAGGTGCCCGGAAAGCTCTGACCCGACAAGTCAAAATAGCAGGTGCTCCCGACCGGGAGACTGAACTGCTCCTGTGGCGCGCTTGTTGTTACATTGACGGCTGCCTCTCCGTATGCGCCGGAGTCTGCGACCGATTCCGCCTTCACCGTCAGAATGGAGGATGCTTCATCCACGGCTACGATAAGCGTTCCATTGTCGATTCTGGTTCCGTAGGAACCGCCGGTGACACTCCATGTAACCGCCTCGCTGAAGCTGCCGGTCCCATCGACACTGGCTGAAAAAATCTGCATTCCGCCTTTTGCCACAGCCACAGCCGCAGGATTGACTGATACGCCTGTAATCGTCGCTGCGGCAGGAATGATCTGGGCGCCTGCCGGAAGCTTGCCGGAGGTTGCAAACCAATAAGAATTCTGCGCGCCCATGGGAACGACAGCTGTTTCAACGGCTGCTCCCGAAAAAACGGTAGAATAGATTGTAGGCGGGTCAACACCTAAAAAAGTAACAGTAGTCAGGCTTGTGCAGTTTGAAAAAGCCCAGTCCCAGATGGTTTCCACGGAGTCAGGAATCGTGACAGAAGCGATGCCGGAGCCGCGAAAAGCGCTGATTCCAATCCCGGTCATCCCATCCGGCAGATCGATCGATCCCAGACTGCTGCAGCCGTCGAAGGCAAAATTTCCGATGTCTGTTAAATGCTCCGGCAAACTGACGGAGGTAAGGCCGGTACAGTTTGAAAATGCGCCAAAGCCGATCCCGGTGACGGTATAGGTAAGGCTGTCATAGGTAACCGTATCCGGGATGATGTAAACAGAATCGCTGTAATTGTTTTCTATCACCTGAACCGTACCGGTGTTTGTGGCTGTGTCCTCCGTCAACACCTTAAATTTCAGGCCGCTGCCAGAGTCCACAAATTCATCGGCCGCCGCAAGCACAGGGTTTGGTATCGTAAAAACCATAAGCATGCACAGCATCAGGGCAACAATTTTATTTTTTACTTTCATATGAACTCCCCTCTTCCATTTTGGTTTTATAATGCATTCAATATGGTAGCATGGAATGGGTCGCCTTACATCACACCAAAGTTGTGCGCAAAAAAGGATACATGTCCGTATTGCATGTATCCCACTCTCTCTTTCCATTCAATTTTCTGTTTTCCGTATCTCTGCTTTTGCTGTTTGTATCTCCGCTTCTGTTTTCGATATCTCCACCCGATTACAGCAGTCCCAGTTCCCGGACCAGCTTAACGCACTGGGCCCGGTTCTTCAGGCCAAGCTTGCTGTAGATATTGCCTGTATGCGTCTTGACCGTCCAGAGACTGATGCCGAGCTTATCACAGATATCCTGATTCGTCGCCGCATCTACAATGAGTTCCAGCACCCTTTTCTCCTGCGCCGTGAGCTGATCCAACAGTTTTCCGGCCATTCCCTCCGCAACCCTGTCACGGGTCTCCGCGGTCTGCAGCAGGCTGCCGCCCATCTGCTTCAGCAGGCCTGCGGCAAATGCTTTCCGTTCCTTCAGGACGGTCTCTTCCGTCTGCTTCCCCCTTGATTTGATGTAAGCTCGCAGGATTTGGGCAATCGGAGATAATTCATCCAGATAGCTTCTGACATACCCTTCCCGCATACCGATCTCCAACGAAGCATCCATATACTTTAACGCAAGACGCGTACGGTGATTCCGAAAAGCAAGCAATGCCAGGAGATTCAATACTTCAACCCGGCTGTGAAGCCTTCCGTTCTCTGCGGTGAAGGAAAGGAGCCGCTGCAGAAGAAGCTCGGCGTCCTGGATTCTGTCCGACGAAATCAGCACCCTCGCATAGACAATCAGCTCAAATTCTCTGCTCCGGCTGGGCTCTGCATATACGGTAAGCTTGCTGGAGGAAACCCATTCCTCCACCTGATCTGTATATCCGGTATCGATAAAAAGCCTGCACCGGAACGCACGGAGCAAATAGCTCCAGTGGGGCTTTTCACAGCTTTGGATTTGCTTTTCACACTCCTCCAGGGCTGAAAAAGCACCGGAAATATCTCCGCTGGCCCGTTTCATCCGTGCAATATCCACCATAGCGGGGACAAGCGCGCCCGGACAGTTTGCGCTCCGCGCTTCCTCTATCGCTCCCAGCAGGCAGGGCAGGGCCTCATCCAGCCGGTTGGTTTCATAGAAGTATTCACCGATTCCCAAGGGGGCATATCCGGGGTTTTTTGAAATGATCCTCCTATAGCTTTCCGTCATTCTTTCATACTGATCCGGAGCTTCTTTGAGCAAAGCTGCCGCTTTACTGATGGGACAGCGGAAAAAATAGATGTCGGCCATATTGAAATCGTTGTATTCCGGCATTTTATAGTTCTGAAAGCCTTCCGAAGAGGGCACGAGGGAAATCAGCGACAGAAACTTGACGTCACCCTGGCGTACTAACAGGTTTGCCTCCACCATGATGCAATTTCTGCTGCTATAAGCCTCCCACGACGGTAGGCCGGCATAGCGGGCGTCGTCCCTCAACACCTTCATTCTTTCGATCCACTGCCGCGACAAATCGTATTGACCGATTTCCGCATAATACAGGGCGTATATGGCGGCGGCCTTGAAGCTATTCTCCCGGTACTCGTCCGGAAGGCGTTCCACCCATGACAGCAGTCTGCCAAAGTCATTTTTATGAATCAGGTGGTCTACCCGGTTTTCAATCAATTCATAGGCCTGTTCATAGGCGCCGCCGCTTAAAAAATTTTCAATAGCCTCCGGCAGGAGCCCTTGCTCCTGAAACCAGAGTCCGGCTCTTAAATACAGCTTCGGAATTTCCTCCGGGTACGTTTCCTCAAGCAGCTCGCGGAGAAAGCTTTTCAGCAGGTGATGATACCGGTACGATTGCCGTTGCCCGTCCAAAGCCGACAGAAAACCGTTTCCCTCGGCAATTTTCTTCAGCAGCCGATCCCCATTGTTTTCCCCTGTCACAGCATCGCACAAATCCGGAAGCAACGTGTCCAAAATGGAGGTTTTCATGGCAAAGGAGCGATTTTCAGGGGGCCAGCTGCAAATCACCTCATCTCTGAGATATTGTCCGATATCCCGGCTGGAACGCGACAACGCCGGAAATACGCCGTGGCCGCCGTCCTCCATGGAAAGCGTAACTGCAACAAGCGCCGCGGCCCAACCTTCCGTATATTGTTCCACCACGTCCAGTTCATCACTTTGAAGCGTAATTCCGCGCGCCTGATAAAACCGTAAAATTTCTTCCTCTTCAAAGCGAAAATCCTCTTCCTCCAACCGCTGTACCTGCCATTTAATTCTGTGTCTGGCCAGGTCAAAATCAGGCTGCGTCCGGCTGATAAAAACCAAATGCATTTTTTCAGGCAGATAGTCGATCAGATAAGACAGTCCGGTCAGGATGGAAGGCGTGCTGATCAGGTGAAGATCGTCCAGCACAAGGAGGAAATCGGAGGAAAGCTCCGACAGCCTGTCGATCAGGATGCGGATATGAATTTCCGCTTTCATCAGCTCCGAAGAAGAGAAAACATATTCCACATCCTTGGCGATGCCGCCCGTGAGGCCATCAAGAGCGGCACAGACATATTGCCAGAAGGTCAGAGGGTCGTTGTCCCGGGAATCCAGCGACAGCCACGCATAGGGCAGGCCGCATTTGCCGAGCCAATCAAGGACGGCGGTGGTTTTTCCGTATCCTGCGGGCGCGGTGACCAGCGTCAGCTTGCCGTCCTTTGCGTGCTCGAGTTTTCCCAGAAGCTTTTCCCGTCGGATGATATTCCTGTTAATGGCGGGGGCATGAAGCTTGGCTCTCAGCAAGTGGAACCCTCCTCTCTGTAAAATACCAGTTTTCACTTCTCCAGCAGCTGATACAGCACCTGCGCCATCTGAGCGCGGGTTGAGCTGCCTGTCGGATCAAGCTTGTCGTCTGCACCTGTGATTGTGCCGGATTTGATCAGCGAGTCCATGGCTTCCGTCGCCCAGCTCGCTGCGTTTCCACTGTCCGTGAAGTCCGCAAGAACCCTGCCCGTGTCGGTTGAAGGCAGCTTGTTCAGCAGCTTGAGCGCATTGTACAAAAGCGTAAACAACTCCTGCCGGGTGACAGCCTTTTCCGGCGCGAAATTGTTAGCTCCCACGCCGGTCGAGATACCCAACTGCTTCGCCGCTGCGAGATAACCGGTATAGTAGGTGTCGCCCGCATCGGAGAAGTTATCCGTGGGATTTGCGTCCGGTTCGATGCCGTAGGCTCGCATGAGCATCACGATGAACTGCCCGCGCGTCAGGCTGGCATTGGGGCCGAATTTACCGTTGCCTATGCCGGTGGTGACGCCCTTTTCCGTGATGAAGCTCACCGCGTCATAGTACCACGCGCCTGGGAGGACATCGCCAAACTTCACAGGTGAAACGGAAGCCTTATACCCCACGGCATAATAGCTGAAGTGCGTGGTGGTAAACACAACACTCCCGGTCGCCGGATCATATTTCGCGTCCTTCATCTCGGTCATATTGCCGCTGCCGTCAATGTACCAAACCGTGATGCCGCCGGAATTTTTCAGCTCCTCAGCGGTGGGCGTGTACGGAATAGAGACCGTCACCGGCGCGGCGGGATTATTCCATGCCGTGGTCTTGCCATCGACAGAAAGGCTCAGAGACACGATGGGGCGATTTCCCACCTTATCCTGCGCATCCTTCGACAGATCGCTGAGCCGGACTGTTCCAATGCTCACCTGCACCTTACTGCCCGAGGCAGCATCCGTTCCGGCAAGCATGTCGGAGGGCAGCGTGGCATTGCCTGCGCCCGTGTTCAAGGTAACAGTGCCGTTCCCGATTGTGTCGGACAGACTCGAAACCGGGATACTGAGCGTATAGTTCGTCACGCCTGAAACTTTCGGCATGGTGACATCAATATCCTCGCCCTTTGCCGCCTGCACAGAGGTCAGATCTGCCGATGCGCTGCCGGCGTTCACTTTGACCTCGACCTTGACAGAGCCGCCGCTGCCGCTTACACTGGCCTCATACTTGGGTGCAGTACGGCTGCTTGTCGAACCGCCGCCTGTCGAAGACGCCTGTGGTGTTACGCTGTTGGACGCTGCGGAGGATAAGCCCATGCCTGCGCTGTTGGTCGCCGCTGCGGTAAAAGTATAAGCGATCCCATTCGTCAGACCTGTCACCGTGATAGGGCTTGCACTCCCTGTAGCGGTAATCCCTCCGGGGCTCGCCGTGACCGTGTAGTATATGATCTCCGCGCCGCCGTCCGAGGTTGGCGGGATAAAGCTGACAGTCGCCTGTCTGCTTCCTGCCGTTGCTGTAACGCCTGTCGGTGCGGAGGGCACTACGATCCAAGCAGCTACAGTTACTCCGATGCTGTCGGTTTCAAGTCCGTTTCCCGCCGCGTCGGCAATCGTCCCATTCCCGCCCTTTGTGTAGGTCACGGTCACGCCGGTGGCATCCGCCGCGCTCATATTGGCTACTTGAAGCACCACCGTATTGCCCGCGCCTGCGCTCGTGGCCGATACGGCAAAGGACGTGGAGGTACCTGTCTGTGTAACGGTAAAGCCGCCGTTATTCGGTTTTGTCAAATCCCCGCATGGCTTGCTCAGTGACACGGTAATGTGCGTATCGTCTGTGCGCGCCGCGCTCACCAGCGTGGGTACCACGCCATCCGCCAGAACCCCCGAGGTACTGCCCACGGCATTTAGCGTCAGCACGACGGGGTTGCCCGTCGCATCGCTGATGGCGCCGCCATTTAGAGATAAGGTGGCTCCCGGCGCGATGCCGTCCATATCGAGGTCTCCGGGCTGAACGATATATCGGAAGCGCAGCCCTGAGGGATCAGTTTTATCTAAATAAGCGGCCTGATGGACGGTTGACCCGATGGTGATCGCAAGAGACGGCGTGCCGCCCCCTGTCGCTACGGTCACGGTATCGTTAAAAATCACGATGAAATCCAAGGCCGAACCCACCGAGTATGTACCGGTCATCGGCACTGTGACCGAGGACACGACCGGCGCGATTCCATCAATTGCGATGTCTTTTTGATATCCCAGCGAACCGGGAGCTGACGGAACGGGAAGAGTCAAAACGGCGTCTGTTCCCGACGCGGTTTTTATCGTTCCCTCGCTCAATGTCAGCGCTGTGTCGGAGAAGTAATCCAGATCGGTGCAGAAGTCGCCCGCCTTGACCGTATAGGTGAAGGTCAGCGTATTTGTCCCGGAGCCGGACGCATACGCCGCCATGCCGCTGCCGAAGTTCAGTCTGAGCTGCGGCATGCCGGTCACGACGACGGGCTTTGTGAAGGCCGCAGAGATGTCAATGACCGTGCCGATTCCATAGACGCCGTTTGCCTGGGCCGAGGTGACAACCGTCACTGTGGGCGCGGTCTCGGTGATGTGGAGGCTGACCGTGCCGAGCGTGACATTCCCTCCGCCACCCGCACCGGTATGCCCTCCATCGTTTGCGGTGAGGGTCAGTATGGCCGCGCCGTTGCCGCTGAGCCCCACCGGTCCGGTATATTTGATGTTGGAAGCCGTGTTCAGGTATGCGTCAATGCTGGCGGCAGCTCCATTCAAAGTCAAAATCCCACCTGCCTCGTATATTGAGATACCGCCGACGGGCTCACCCATGAGGGTGCCCTGATCCACACTCAAGATCAGCGTAACGTAATCCCCACCCGCATCCACATCGGCAAAGCTGGCTGCCGAGAGATCGATGTCACTCGCCGTATGCTCCGCCACCGTAATGGCGGCAGGTAAGCCCGTAATCGTAGGGGCGTCGTTGACGGCGGTGATGTTGACGGAAATGGTTCCAAGGAGCGGATTGACCGTCCCGTCGTTCGCATTGACGGTGATTGTGGCCGCACCAGTGCCGTTTGCATTCAGGGCGCCCGTGTACCGGATATTCGCAGCGGTGTTCAGATAGGTATTGATGGCTGTGGCTGTTCCCGCAAGGGTCAGCGTTCCGGTGCCGCTGCCGCCCACTGTAACGCCGCCGTCCGATACGCCGGTAAAGATACCTGCGGTCGCCGTCAGGGTAACAGTGAGTGGGTCGTCGTCACTGTCGCTGAAGGCGGCAGCCGAGAGGTCGACATTGAAAAAAGTGTCCTCCATAACGGTAATGCCGGTAGGTAAGCCCGAGACGGACGGCGGCGCATTTGCCGTCCCGAGATCGGAGATTGTGAAGGAATCCAAGCCTACACACTCCACGTCCACAGCGGTTGGGGCCGTAACCTGAAAATCAAAGGAGACGAGCCCCGCCATACTGCTCAAATCAATTGCCGCAAGTGCCGCTTTGTTGTCGCCTGTTATCACGGCGGTAACGTTACTCCCACCCGGCCTATGCCCGACGATAGTAACGGTGTAGATCTTTCCCGTGCCAAAGGTCAACCCGGAGAGGTTGAACATGCCGCCCGCGAACTGCTCGTCGGCGGCGATGCGCAAGGAGGCGGTAGCGGCTGTCCTACCCCCGACCCATATGCTTGTGGAATCACTGCCCACTGTGGCAAGGCCGTTGCCCCGCACCGAAAATCCGTTGTTGAGATTGTTGACCCAATCCGTGCCGATATTTTGGAGAAGTGAGGGGTACTCCACACCCGACTCCGCCTGACCCGAAACCGATATCTTTGCCGTGGCCGGAGCGCTTATACCCCCGTCGCCGTCGCTGACGGTGACGGAAACAGTACGGTGGCTTGCAGGATCGTCGGAGATATTCTTATATGTAATTGCACGCAGCAATTCGCTCGTCCTCCCAGGCGTGGCGTCAGAGTTCAGCGCGACAACCAGACTGGCCCCGTTTACGCCGCCGCTCATAATACCGATCGCCGTGCCGCTATATTGCACGGTATTGCCGGACAATGAGATGCTGCCAATATTGCCGATGGACAACTGATCCTCCGCAAGGGGAACTCCGGTATAGGCGACCGTGACCTGGCCTCCGTCAAAGTCGGTGGAGTCGGCGTCTGTCACCGTGACATCTGCATCAATCTGCTGGAAACCCGCGTTAACTTCGTTCTCCAAGAAGGTGATGGCGTTGAATCCCGCTATGACGGGGGCTGTGTTGATGTCGCCCGCCTCGGCGGGATTTGCAATCGTAAAGGTATCGATACCTACACACGTCACGTTTGCAGCAGTTGAGGCCGTGATCCGAAAGTCAAAGGCAACGATCCCCGTCATACTGCTCAAATCAATTGCCGCAAGCACCGCTTTGCTGTCGCCTGTTATCGCCGCGGTAACCGTGCTCGCATTCGGCTTATACCCGATGATTTCGACTTTATAGGTGTTCCCGGAGCCAATGATATCGAAGGTCAATCCGGAGAGATCGAACATACCGCCTGCGAACTGTTCGGCTGCGGCGATGTGAATGGAGGCGGTAACAGATTCTGTGTTATTCTGCACCCATATGCTTGTGGAATCACTGCCCACCAGGACGCCCCCATTGCCCTGCACCGAAAATCCGTTGTTGAGATTGTTGACCCAATCCGTTCCGGTATCCTGGAGAAGTGAGGGATACTCCACACCCGACTCCGCCTGCCCCGAAACCGATATCTTTGCTGTGGCCGGAGCGCTTATACCCCCGTCGCCGTCGCTGACGGTGACGGAAATAATGCGGTGGCTTGTAGGATCGTTAGAGATATTCTTATATGTAATTGCACGCAGCAATTCACTCACCCTTGCGGGCGTTGCGTTGGCGGTCAGGGCAATCGTCAAAGGAGAGCCGTTCACGCCGCCGCTCACAGCGCCGATTTGGCCTATCCCGGTATAGTTGACTGCGTTGCCGGATAAGGAGATATTCCCGATATTACCGATGGAGAGCTGATCCTCCGCAAGGGGCGCTCCGGTATAGGATATCGCGACCTGGCCCCCGTCAAAATCTGCGGAGTCGGCGTCAGTTACCGCAATATCCGAATCAATCTGCCGGAAAGCGGCGTTGACTTCGTTTTCCGGAAAGGTAATGTCGGTGAGGCCTGAAATAACGGGCGGCGTGTTGCCGCTGCCCACCGGATTTGTGATGGTGAATTCTCTGAACTCGATATCATATGTTTTCGTGCTGACATTCTGTAGGATTATGCTGAATTTTGTAAGCTGTGTAAAGTTAGCAAATTGTGAACCAGAAAACGTTTTTGTAGTGTCAGAGCCGGAGGGCCATGTAAAGTGCTCGGACACTGTAGCGCCGCCGATCTTCGTACCCGTTATAGTAAAGTCGAAAGAAATCGATGGAACGAGATATTTCCCCAATGTAACGGAGGTTAGATCGAAAGAGTCCAGCCCTTCGCCAGAGCTGGCGGCAAACTCAATCCATTCGCCGGTTGGTGCGGTAGAATTAAGGTAAATGCAATCCGGCTCATAGTAAATCTCGGACGCGCCTACCGACGCCGTCGGTTCGGAAAAACCGTTGGCCGAGTCTGTTTTCCATGCTGCGTTCAGCATGTGCGTACCCGGAGCTACCGAACCCATCAGCAAGGCGCCGACTTTCAGCGTGTCACGCTTACCCGCCGCAGGAGCGGCAAGGGTAAACTGACTTGACACAATGGAGGATACCAATTCAATCCGGATATCCGAGCCAGTGGCGGGATCGCCGCCCGGCAGCTTTCTTTCTGTTGCCGCTACGCCGTAAACCGTGTAGTCCGTACCGGCCAAAAGATCTTCAACCTCAATTGCGACGGAAGTGCCTGCGGTTACTTCTACAGAGGAGGAGCTCTTCAGGGTATCCATATCCGGTGCGTCCTCCGGCGCCTCCTGTACCAGATAATATACCGTGCCATCCTGATCTGCGGTAAATTGCAGCGTTGCGCCGGTGTCCATTGTGCCGCTTACATCGATGACAAGAGAGGGCGGAGTGCCGCTGTCCTCGAGCGAAGTGCCAGAATCCACTGCGCCAGCCTCGGCAAACGCCGTAGATGGCACCATAACCAACACCATGCATAAAGCCAGAAGCAACGGCAGGAATTTTTTACTTACTCTTGCTTTCATTTATTTTCCCTCCTCAAGCGATTCAATTCATAAAATAAGGCAGAAGAATTCTGTCTGTTTGTTTTCCAGATGCCAACCACTACGATTTGCATTTGAGAGCGGTGCATGTTACAATAAAAACATTATGACCGCGGTTAGTATTTATGATATTATACTGCTTACTATCGGGAAATACAATAAGGAGAAGCTCATGACAGAAAAAAATTCCAGGCCCAACCTCAAAAAGCTTCAGGGGGCAAAGACCAGGAAAAAACTATATGAAAGTGCACAGAAGCTGTTCACAAAAAAAGACTTTGCCGCTGTCAGTGTGGAGGATATTACCCGCACTGCCGGCGTAACCAAGGGCACTTTTTACGTGCATTTTGAGTCCAAGGACGCGCTGATCGCTTCGTTTATTTCTGATTATACAGCAGGTCTCGATTTGGATTACAAAGCATTTCTAGATTCCTTACCTGCCGGGCTGTCGGCTTCCGGCAGGATAATCGCCCTGACTGGAAAAATTGCAGATATGCTGACCGACACCGTCGGCTATGAGATGATGCGGACGGTTTATCAGATACAGCTCACAAGGGCTGTGGATATGGAAAAGGTCATGGGATATGGCCGCAAGCTGTACACCATGTTCAGCGAGCTATTGGAACAGGGCATTCGGCAGGGGGAATTCAAAACCGATATGCCCATTGATATGCTCTCCCGGCATTTTGTGATGGCGATCCGGGGTATTTGCTATGAGTGGTGCATTCGTTACCCGGACTTTGACTTGAAGGAGCAGGCTCTGAGTCATCTCGACTTACTGCTGCAAGGAATACTTGCGGTCAGGCCGTCATAAACGGCAGATTGCAATGATCAGCAGCGTCACAGAATGGATAATCGCAGTAATCTTTATTTTCCCCAGCGCAGCTGTTCGATCCGGGCGGCAATTTCACTGGCCTTCGGAGGACAGCCTTTTACGTACCGGTCGCATCCGGCCGTGCAGTCGCCCACGCCAAAGCCTTTCACCGCTTTGCCTTTGAAGCCCTGCCCGATTTTGATCGGCTCTCCCCGAAACCCGCCTGTCTTTTTCAGCGCGAATACGAGAGCCGCGTAGCAGGCGGAACAGGCTCCGTCCTCGTCAATATAGCGGCGGTATTTTCCGGCGGCGGCACCGCGCACAGCCGCCGCTGCCGGCTTGTTGTCGGAATGGAGGGTCACGATCTCGGTTTCCTCGTCTGCATAGCTGCCGACGCCGTAGTCCCGCGCAATCCGCAGGTGCTCGATGTCATCCGGCTCGTAGCCGATGAGCTGAGCGCCGTAGGAATCCAGCAGCACCGGATCAAACCCCAGAAGGAGCCGGTTGGCCTCCACCGGATTCCCTCCTTCTTCAAAGGACAGGTCCCCGCACACCGAATCGATGATATGCAGATCCGGCCGCAGCACCGTATTGAGTGCGGCGATGGGCTTGTGCAGCCCCATCGTATGAAACCGCCGCTTTTCGCTGTCCGGAATGCAGCCCTTAAGATTTTTAAGGCAGCAGGTCAGATCGGTCTGACAATGCCCCTTGAGCACCGGAACGTTAATGAGGTAATCCACGGACAAAGCGCTTTCACACAAGCTCAGGGAAAGGCCATGAGCGTCCCGCTTCACAGGCTTATCCTCCTTTGTATCGACCAGAGCAGCGCCGTACTGCTCCGCCAGCGCCGCATAACCGCAGATGCGGAAAGCGCGCCGGGTGCTGTCTCCCACCCAGGAACCTTCCAGAATGACGATGTTTCGTATCCCCGCGTCTCTGAGATAGCGAAGGATGCCTTCCACGATTTCCGGATGGGTGGTTGCCCCTCCGTCCGCCGGACGCGCCACGGCAAGGTTCGGCTTGATTCCCACCGACATTCCCGGATGGAGTCTGTCCTTGATCCTCGCCTCCTGCATGAGCTCGTACGCCATATCGGACAGCCTTGTCCCGTAATTGATATAGATATCCGCCATATGCCCTCCCGACTTTCTCCGTTTCTTTCTACTCTATCAGCTCTTTTCGCCGACTTCAAGCATTTCCTCGCGGCGGCGGTTCGCAGCCTGCTTAGGGAAAACGGGGGATCAGCTTTTCGTTACGTTATATTGACCTTTCCGCTGTAGATAAAGCCCCGCCTCACATCCAGCGTTACAGCAGACCCGTCCGAGATCTTTTCGGAGGCGCCTTTCGCGCCGCAGATAAGCGGAATATTTCTGAGGGCGCACTCCACCGCCAAGTCTGAGGTCGGCCCATCCTCCTCGGAAATAATCCCCGCCACCTTGTCAAGGAGGGAGAAATCCTTGGCTTCAAGCCTGCTTACCAATAGGATATCCTCTTTCCCGGCCAGGGCCCGCGCCTTATTGAAATCCTGGAACGCCTTCACCGTTCCATATCCGGGTCTGGTCCCCGCGCCCTTTCCCTTCAGCAGGATATCCCCGATCACATGAACCTTCAGCATATTGGTCGAACCGTAGAGACTGATCGGAATTCCCGCAACCAGAACGACCAGGTCCCCCTTTTTCACGTAGCCCGTTTCCAGAGAGATATCGATGGATTGATCGATCAATTCATCCGTGGAATGAAAGATGGGAGCTCCGACGGGAAAGACGCCCCAGTTCAGGGAGAGTCCCCGCAAAACCCTGTCGTTGGTCGTCACCGCTATGATGGGGCATGCCGGTCTGAATTTTGAAACGATCCTGGCGGTCTGCCCGCTCTGGGTAACGGTTATGATCGCGGAAGCATTCACTTCCGCAGCCGTCGTGCAGGTTGCAAGGCTGATGGCATTGGGCACGTTTTTGATATGACATTCCTTTTTCGCATTCAGCAAGGACCTGTAATTGAGCCTCTCTTCGGCCTCTCTCGCAATTCTGGCCATGGTATTGGCGGCTTCCACCGGATATTTTCCGCTGGCCGTTTCTCCGCTGAGCATGATGGCGTCCGTTCCGTCAAAGATTGCGTTGGCAATGTCCGAGGCTTCCGCCCTCGTCGGCCTTGGGTTTCTTTCCATAGAATCCAGCATCTGTGTTGCCGTCACCACAAACTTACCGGCCCGATTGCACTTTTCAATGATCATTTTCTGGATCATCGGCACTTTCTCGATGGGGATTTCCGTCCCCATATCTCCCCTTGCAACCATGATTCCGTCCGAAAGCCTGATGATCTCGTCGATATTGTCGACGCCCTCCTGATTTTCGATCTTGGAAATTACCTGGATGCCCTCTCCGTGAAAGCTTTCCAGGATTCTTCTTACGGCCACGACGTCCGCGGCTTTTCGGA